>JBBQDE010000183.1:0-6096 GCA_038319425.1 Gemmatimonadales bacterium | reverse complement strand
TCAAGGACGGGCGCGGCCTCTGGGAGGCCAGGCTCACCTCGGACGAGCTCGCGCTGCTCAAGCCCCTCTCCCTGCTCACCTCGAAGCCGATCCTGTACGCCGCGAACGTCACCGACGCGGAGCTCTCGGGCGACGAAGGCGCGCATCTCACGGCGCTGCGCGCCGCCGTCGCCTCAAGTGGCGAGCAGGCCGAGGTCGTGCCCTTCTCCGCGAAGATCGAGAGCGAGCTGGCCGAGCTGCCACCGGAAGACCGCAAGGATTTTCTCACCTCCCTGGGGCTCGAGTCGGCGGGGCTCGACCGCTTGATCAAGGCGGGCTTTCACCTGCTCGGCCTCCAGACGTACTTCACGGCCGGTGAGCAGGAGGTCCGCGCCTGGACGATCCACCGCGGCGATACCGCGCCCCAGGCGGCCGGCGTGATCCACACCGACTTCGAGCGCGGCTTCATCAAGGCCGAGACGGCAGGCTATGACGACTTCGTGAAGAACGGTGGTTGGAAGGGAGTAAAGGAGAAAGGCGTGATGCGGCAGGAGGGCAAGGAGTACATCGTCCGGGACGGCGACGTCCTGCTCTTCCGCTTCAACGTCTGACCGCACGCGGTTTTCGCGGCGTTGACGGCAATCGGTTCGGTGCGTGAATGGTGGCGCGCGCGACCACGCGGCCTTCTCTCCGGCGCTCGGCCCAGTTAGCTTGCGAGGTTCGTCACAACGTGCCGCGCCGGCCTTCTGTCGGGCGGCACCCCATACCCCCTCCTCCCACTCCGGCAACCAGTGGGGGGCGGTTACGTCCAAAGGGAGGATTGCCAGGACATGCCACGTCCATACGAGGCGGTCTATGTCTTCGATTCCACACTCGAAGACTCTGCCGTCAATGAAAAGCTCGACCGCTTTCACACCCTGCTCGGTACCTCCGGGGAGATGAAGGTCGATCACTGGGGCCGCCGCCAACTCGCGTACCCCATCGGCCCGAAGGAAAACGGCTACTACGTCATCGCTCGCTTCGAGGCGGAGACCGCCGGCCTTCCCGAGTACGAGCGCGCCCTCAAGCTCGACGGCAGTGTGCTGCGCTACCTCATCACTCTCTTCGAGAATGAAGTCGGGGCGCCGCCGATGTCCGAAGAGGAGCTCGCCCTCGCGAAGAAGCGTGGCGATGACGACGACGACGACGAGGAGTAGACCATGCGACGCCCATCGAAGGCTTGCCCATTCTGCGAGACTCGCGTCCGCTTCGTCGACTACAAGGACGAGCGTACGCTTGGCCGCTTCATCACCGATCACGGGAAGATCCTGCCCAGCCGCTTGAGCGGCGTGTGCGCGCGGCATCAGCGTCAGCTGAGCACCGCGATCAAGCGCGCACGCTACCTGGCGCTGATTCCCTACACGCGGGGCCTGCAGAGCTAGGATGCCCGACGCCGTGGCCCCGGCGCCGTCCGAGCGGGGATGGGGGAAGCTCCTCCTTGCGCTCGCGGCGTTCCTGTTCCTGCCGCATGTCCCACCATTCACCGCGCTCCTGCCGGTGGAGGAGACGCTGTTGCTGCTCCTCCCTGCACTGGCCGCGTGCTGTCTGGTGGGGTGGTGGGCCGGGGGGCGGCTGCTGCTCGCCGTCGCGGTTGTCGCGCTCGCGGTTCGCGTGCTCGCCATGGACGCCGTACCGGGGTCGTTCTTCAACCTCGTTCGCGGGTGGAGTCTGCTCGTTGCGGGAGCGTTCGGCCTCGTGTGCCTGCTCGGCATCCGGCGCCCGTTCTTTCCCCGCGCCCTGTTTGCGCTGTCGATCTCGCTCGCATTGGTCGTCGTGATGGGGCTCAGGGGCCCGCTTACGCCAGCGCGAACCGGACAGGCGATGCAGGCGGAGTTCGGGCGGCGCAACGCTCTCTCCATCACGATGTTTCGCACCGCGGTCTCGCAGTATCCGGAAATCATGCAGCGGATGCCCGAGTCGGGGGCGATGCTGACGGACGCGGAGCGGCGGCTCAAGGAGACGTCGGAGACTGGGATGGAGCTGTTTCCCTCCCTGCTCTTCCTGGAATCGCTCATCGCGATGGCGCTCGCCTGGACGACGTATCACCGGATCTCGCGGACGCGCCTCGGCGCCCCGCTCGGTCCACTCAAGGACTTCCGCTTCAACGACCAGCTGGTCTGGGGATTGATCGCGGGGCTCGCGATCGTGTTCCTCCCTGCGCTCGACTTCATGAAAGGCGCGGGACAGAATCTGCTGGTCTTTTTCGGCGCGCTCTACGCCATCCGCGGTTTCGGTGTGCTTTCCTGGTTCCTTGCCCCGGGAGTGCTCGCCGCAACGCTGCTGGTCGGATTCGCCATGTTGTGGTGGCCCGTGCTCAGCGTGGTCGCCATCTCCGGGTTCGTGCTCCTCACGCTCGCGGCCTTCGGCCTCGGGCTAGGCGACACCTGGGCCGATTGGCGCCGACGTGCGCGCCCTACCACGTAATCAGAGGTCATCCCAATGGAAATCATCCTGCGCCAGGCGATCGAGAATCTCGGACATCCCGGGGACGTCGTCACGGTCAAGAACGGCTACGCCCGCAACTTTCTCCTGCCGCGCGGCTTCGCCTATGAAGCGACGCCCGGCAACCTGAAGCGCATCGGCGCCGAGCGCGGCCGCCTCGAGGCAGCCGAGAGCGAGCGCCGCGAGAGCGCCAGCGAACTCGCCAAGCGGCTCGAAGAAGTCCAGCTCACCTTCTCCGCGCGCGTTGGCGAGGAGGGCAAGCTCTTTGGCTCGGTCACGTCCGCCGACATCGCCGAACAGCTCGCCGCGCAGGGCTTCACAGTCGAGCGCCGCCTCATCGACCTGCACGAGCCGATCAAGGCGCTCGGCGTCTACCGCGTGCCGGTTCGCCTCCACGCCGACGTCAAGCCCGAGATCCGCGTCTGGGTCATCAAGCAGTAACCGAAGAACGTTTGTCAGCTCTCGGTTTATCGGTTGTCGGCGTGCCTCGGGCAGGTCCCGCTTCCCGAGACACGCCGAGAGCCGAGACCGGAAAAACCGAAAAACGTCCTTCCGACTCAAACCCCTCCGCTCCCAGATGACTGCTCCCGCATCCGCCCCGCCTCTGACCTCGCTCGAGCTTGCGCAGCGCGCCGCGACGATCCTGCTCGACCGCAAGGGGAACGACGTCGTGCTTCTCAGCCTCAAGGGGGTGTCGGACATGACCGACTTCTTCCTCATCGCGAGCGGCACGTCGGACACGCACGTCCGGTCGCTGGGCAGCGGCGTGCTCGAGGATCTGAAGAAGGAGACAGGCCAGATGGCGCATCACGTCGAGGGACTGCAGCAGGGTCGCTGGGTGCTCCTCGACTACGTGGACTTCGTGGTGCACGTCTTTCATCCGACGCTGCGCAACTTCTATCAGATCGAGCGCCTCTGGGCCGACGCCGAAGTGATTTCCGTCACCGCCGACTCCGCGCGCTGAACGGCCTCCACCGGCGCCTACTCACTCCCCCTGTGAGAGGATAAGTTGTGACCGTGCGATCGACGCTGCTCGCGTTGGTGCTCGTGCTCGCCGCCTGCAGGTCCGACCGGCCGGCCGACTCCACCACACGCACCGCCCTTTCCGCCCAGGCTCCGCGCGGCCCCGACAACCTCGTCCTGCGCATCGCGCAGAAGGGGGGCACGGCGCGCGTGTACGCCTACCCGCGGCTCGACACGATCCTCTGGACCGCGCCGTCGGCGCCGGCGCCGGCACGGATGCTCGGCTTCGATGACGAGGCGGGCGAGATCGCGTACGTCGACGGGAAGGGACTCCCCGCCCGTCTCGACTTCCGGCAGGGTGGCGCGACGACGATCTCCAAGGCGAAGCTGACGGCACTCACGTCCACCGACGGCGCGGCCATCTACGCCATCGCGGCCGACGGCTCCGTGCAGCGTTTCGCCGAAGGCGGCGCGTGGAAGTGGAAGGCTCCCCTCGCGCCCCGCGCGCTGTTTCCCCAGAGCGACGGCGCGCTGCTCGTGCTCGCGGAGCGCAAGGACGGATCGGTCGTGTGGCGCCTTCGTCCGCCGTCGATGGACATCGTGGACTCCGTGGCGCTGCCCAAGGTGGATCGCACCCTCCGCACGCAGGTGGGCGACCGCCTCTTCTTCGGCGCCGAGAAGGAGCTGTTGGGAATCCGCACGCGGACGATGGAGCGGACAGCGAGCATCACGATGGACGCGCCAATCGAGCTCCTGTCTGCGACACCGAGTGGAGACCGCGTGTTCGTCGTCACCAAGGGTGACTCGGCCATTCACATCGTGGACCGGTATCGCGAGAAGGTGAGTGGCGAGATTGCGCTGGGTCGCCATGCCGCCGAGCTGCGGATGGATCCGATCGGCCGGTATCTGCTCGTGCGACCGGAGGGCACCGACTCGGCGGTCGTGATCGCGCTGGGCACGAATCGCGTCGTCGGCGCGCTCGCCACGGGCTGGCGCGCCGATTTTCCCTTCGTCGCGCCTGATGGCGGGATCGCAGTGGCGCAGGGCCCGGACGTCTTCATCGTCGATGGGGAGACGCTGCGTCCGGCGGCGCGCGTGCGCGGTGGCTCGGCGGATTTCTGGTATCCGTTCCGATGGACGGGCTTCCGCCCGCGCGCCGCGGCGCTCGACCGCCCCGTGGAGTTCGCGGGACAATCGGATTCGGCGCGCGCGGCGCAGGATTCCGCCGCCGCACATCCGGACAGCACCTCGCCGCCCGCCACCGCGCGGGACACGGCGCCTCGACGCTCCACTGGATGGACGGTGTCGTTCGCGGCGCTGCTGGTACCGGACAAAGCGCGGGACCTCGCGTCGCAGATCCACGTCGGGACGGAGACGGCGCGCGTGATCACCGCGATCCGCGAGGGTTCGACCATCTACCGTGTGGTGCTGGGCCCCTACCCGACGCGAGATGAGGCCGAGCGCATCGGCCGCGAATCGAAGAACTCGTACTGGGTGTACGAGGGCGGTCCGTGACCGCAGAGATGGACTGGCTCGTGGAGGGGCGCGAGCTGGGTATCACGTTCGACAACCGCCACGCCGTCGTCGTCGTCGGCTCGGACCCGACTGCCACCGCACTCGTGGCGCTCGGCATCGGCCTCGCGCAGTCCGGTCGGCGTCGCGTCGCGGTGGGCGACCTCCTCGGCGATGCGCCACCACTGCAGGCGCTCGCGCCGGCGGACGACGTCCACGGCCTCGTCGACAGCTTCCTCTACGGTGTGTCGCTGAATCGCGTGGCGTATCCGGTGGCCGGTCACGGCGAGCTGTTCGTGATGCCGAGCGGCACGAGCCCGATCGACTACGATGAGCTGTTCCTGAACCCGCGGTGGCGCCGGCTGGCCGCGGGCTTTCGTGAGGTCGGGGCACTGCTCGTGCTCGCCGCGCCGGCGCACGCGCCGCACCTGCGCGAGCTCGTTGACGCCACGGACGGAGCGGTGCTCGTGGGCGACGAGGTGCCGGGAAGCCTGCCCGTGGCGCAGTCGCTCGCGTGGATCCGCGAGCGCAAGACCGCGCCGATCAGCCTCGCCGACGACGTTCCGATCGAGGAATCGCCGCCGATGGAGGCACAGCCTGTCGCTGCGCTTGCGGGGCGCACGCCATGGCCCGCGTGGGCGGCCGGCATCGTCCTGACGCTGTCACTTGTGGGCGCCGGCGTCTGGCTCTGGCAGCGGCCGTTCGCCAGCCAGCAGAAGGAACGGCGCGGCGTGGCGGCCACGTCGCGCGCCGCGGCCGCGGTTACCGGCGGCGCGCTCGCCACCGACAGCGCGGCGCGCGCACTCGCGGCGCAGCGCGAGGCAGCCGTGCGCGACAGCGCGGCGCGCGAGGCCAACCTCGCCGTCGCCGCCGACTCGTTCCCCGTGCTGGCACCCGTGAACGCCGCCGACTCGGCCAGCGCGTCGCCGTACGCGGTGCTGCTGGAGAACACCAATGGGCTCGCCGGTGCTATCTTGCAGCTCAACGACAAGTTCGCGGCGCTGCCGGCGACGAGTTACGGGCTGAGTCTCCGCAGCCGCCTGTTCGAGCTCGTGGCCGGTGCGTATGCCACGCGCGCCGGCGCGGACTCGCTGCTCGGGGATCTCCGCGCACGGCGGGTATTGGCCCCGGGCGTGGGCAGTGTGACGGCGCTGCCGTATG
>JBBQDE010000182.1:0-6121 GCA_038319425.1 Gemmatimonadales bacterium | reverse complement strand
CCTACATGGCTGCGCTTCGTTTCTGAGGTGGTCGGAATGTGTCGCGCGCCGGTCCGGCCGTCGGCGGCGCTGGTCGTCGTCGTGCGTCCGGTGGTCCGACTCGCGTCCTCACTGTACCGGCGCCCGCCGCGCTTCGGTCGGACGCGCTGCCGCGATGCGCGTATTCGCGCATCGAGTCTTCCGACTCGCATCTACACCGCTCCCACGCGCGCGTCCGGCGAGTCTGGCTCGCACCGGCACTGCTCCCAAACGCGCGTCAGATGCTCAGTCTCGTCTCCGCTTCGCGTCGCCGTCTGACAGCGCTGCGCGGTGGCGCCGTACGATGACGGACGAGCGCTCGTCGACTTCCCGCGTGTCGCGGTGGGTGACGGTGTCATGCCGGGCGGGAGGTGCTGTGCCGACTCGTCCACCCTTCGGCAGGCGCGCTACAGTATCTCCCGTCGGTCCTCTGCCGGACGCGAGACGTGCGGAATCTCCCCCGGCACGTCGTCCTTGCGCCGCTTCTGCGCCTTGAAGATGAACTCGGGGGCGAGCGCGACACCCAGGAGCGTGACCGGCAGGATCTGCTGGGCCTGAATGAGGAAGGCCACGGCGATCGCCTGGTCGCGATCGAGGCCGAACGCCACCGCCGTGGCGGCGTAAGCCGCCTGAAAGAGCCCGACGTTGCCAGGCGTTGCCCGGAGCGCGAAGCCCAGATTCACCGCGAGCAGCGCGGCGATCGTGGCCACAGTCGTCATCGGGAAGTGGGCGGCCCGCGCCGTCATCTGATACGTCGCCACCTGGAGCGCCCAGGCGGCAACGCTGAGCAGCAGCGCCGCGGCGAACCGCGGCAGGCTCGACACCGCACCGATCGTGCGACCGAGGCGGGCGAAGTACGCCTTGACCCGTCCCTGCCAGTGAAGGGCGGCGGGGCCCGTGGGCTCATGGATGACGTCCGGCCGGCGCAGCAGCCACCCCAGCAAAGCGAGCATCAGCACGAGCAGTGCAATCGCGAACGGCTTCACCCGTTCCACGCTGTGCGGCAGCTCGAGAAACGTCGCGGCCAGGGTGAGCAGGGTGACGTACCCAACCAGCTCGAACAGGCGCTCGAGAGCGAGCGTCGCCAGCACGGTGGCGCTCTGGATGTGCGCGCTGCGCGCCACGAACACCACCCGCGCCGCCTCGCCACCGTTGGCGACGAGGACATTGTTCAGCCCTGCGCCGGCGAACGTCGCCTTGAGCGCGAGCCAGAACGACGTGGCCCCAACCGGACGAAGGAACACCCACCAGCGCACAGCCTTCACCACGATCGACGCGATGTTCAGGAGCGCCGCCGCGAGGAGCACGGAGCGCGACGCACTGCTGATGCCCGCCCACGTCGCATGCCAGTTCACCTTCCGCGCGAACAGCACGAGCATCACCAGGATCAGCGCGGTGAGCCCCAGCCGGAGAGTGTGCTTCACTGCTGGCTTCATGCGAGTCGCTCGTCAGTCGGGCAGGGTGGCGAAGCGGAGTTCGCGGGCGCGAAGTCCGTCGATGATCAGCGGGAGCGCCTCGGCGGTCTGTCGCCGGTCGCCTTCGGCATCATAGCCGTCGCCGTCGTGCAGGAGAAGGATGGAGCCAGCCCGCAATCCCTCGCGGGCACGGCGCGCGATCTCCACCGCACCCGGCCGCGCCGAGTCCCAGACGCCGAGCGACCATCCAACCGTCCGCTGGCCGAGGGCGTGCGCGATGGGAGTGACCCAGGGACTGCGGAACCCGTGCGGCGCACGAAAGTGGTGGGGATGCATGCCACCGGAGGCGCGCACGATGGACTCGGTGCCGCGCGTGAGGTCGTCGCGCACGTAGCCCGGACCGCGGCGGTGGAGCTTGCGATGCCAGTAGCCGTGATTGCCGAGCTGGTGTCCCTCGTCGACCATCCGCCGCACGAGGTCGGGCCATCGATCGGCGTGTCGTCCGAGGACGAAGAACGTGGCACTGACACACTCCCGGCGCAGCACGTCGAGGATGAGGGGAGTCGCCTGCGGGTTGGGGCCGTCGTCGAACGTGAGGCTGACGGCATTGCCGGAGCCCGGCAGATGAGCGAGGGCGGGGCCGAAGACCCACGAGTTCCGGTGCCAGGTGCCGTGCGCCGCGAGCCCCGCCGCGGCGACGGCGGCAAGCCCGACCCCGATCATACCGAGACGGCGACGCGCCCCATCACGGTGTGATAGACGTCGAGCACCTGCGAGGTGACGCGTGGCCAGGCGTACTTCATGGACTCATAGCGGCCGGTGGTGCCGAGCTGGATGCGGAGCCCTTCGTCGTCGAGCAGCTGCACGAGAGAATCGGCCAGTGCATCACGATCGCCACACGGCGTCATCAAGGCCTCGCGTCCATTCACCACCACGTCCTGGAAACCGAGAATATCCGAGCAGGCGATGGGCGTCTCGCACGCCATGGACTCCAGGAGCGTGATGCCGAAGGAGGCCTTCGTGGTGGGACACGCGTAGATGGAGCTGTGCGCGTAGTAGCTCGGCCGCCCCTCCAGCACCGCGCCGACGAAGGTGATGTCGCGATCGCCGCGGGCCTGCTTGTAGTAGTGCTCGCGGAGCGGCCCGTCGCCGACGACGACCAGCTGCGCTTCGCGCCCCTTGCCCTTCACCTTCCGGAACGAGTCGATCAGGGTGGAAAGCCCGTTGCGCGGATCGAAGCGCCCGAGAAAGAGGATCGAGGGCACGTCCTTCCGGATCGCCGCCGGGGCGGCGACGCTCGGATGAAAGACGTCGGTGTCGATCCCGTTCGGGATGATCTGCCATGGCGCGCTGAAGTACCGCTCGAGCGCGACGGTGGTGGAGTGCGAGACGCAGATGGCGGCGTCCAGCATGTCCAACCGCTTCTGGAAGTATCCATTCAGGAAGCGGTAGCCCTTCGACTTGTCGAAGTAGGTGTGAAAGGTGCCGACAACGGGGCAATCGGCTTCCTCGATCGCGAGGAGGGGCAGGATCGGGGTGAGGGGCGAGTGGACGTGCACGACGTCGTAGCGGCCAGCTCGAAGGATCCGCCGCATCTCCTTCCGCAGGCCCAGGCCGATGGTGATCCGCGCCTGCGAGCCGTTGGCGTACACCGACTGACTTCGGCCAAGCCGGATTACGTGTGGCTGCGGCTCGGCGCCGGGAAGGTTCGACGTGATGATGTCCACGTGATGCCCTCGACGCCTGGCTTCACGGGCGAAGAAGTGGACATGCTCGCAGACCCCGCCGAGGTGGGGATAGTAGTACTCGGTGACCAGGGCGATGCGCAGGGTGCGCTCGTCGTGGTTCTCCGCGAGGGTGGGCAGGTTGGGGAGCGCCGGACGTCGCTTCAATGCGGCGCTACTGGACGCTGGATTCAAGAGCGGCATGCGCGGCGGCAAGGCGGGCGATCGGCACCCGGTAGGGAGAGCACGAGACGTAATCGAGCCCGATCGCGTGACAGAACTTCACGCTCCTGGGCTCACCTCCGTGCTCCCCGCAAATGCCGACCTTGAGCTGCGGGCGCACGCTTCGACCAGCGGCAACGGCCAGCATAATAAGCTTCCCAACCCCCGATTGGTCAAGGACTTGGAAGGGGTCGTCGGGAAAGATTCCCCGCTCCATGTACCCCGGAAGGAAGCGTCCGGCATCGTCGCGGCTCAGTCCGTACGTCGTCTGCGTGAGGTCGTTCGTGCCGAAGGAGAAGAATTCGGCGCGCTGCGCGATCTCGTCGGCTGTGAGGGCCGCGCGCGGCAACTCGATCATCGTGCCGATCGTGTAGTCCAGCGATTCGCCCATCGCGCCGAGCACCTTCGTCGCCACATCCTCGAGGACGGCGCGCTGGTGATCGAATTCCCGATAGTCGGCGACGAGCGGAATCATGATCTCAGGACGGACGTCCACCCCCCGGCGTTTCGCCCGCAAGGCCGCCTCGAAGATGGCGCGCCCCTGCATCTCGGTGATCTCGGGGTAGGTGATCCCGAGCCGGCATCCCCGGTGGCCGAGCATCGGATTCGTCTCGCGGAGCGATTCGACGACGTGCGCAAGATCGGCGCGGCTCACGCCGAGCGTGCGTGCGAGCAGCTTGGATTCCTCGCCGCCATGCGGCAGGAACTCGTGGAGCGGCGGGTCCAGCAGGCGGATCGTGACCGGCAGGCCGGCCATCGCCTCGAAGATGCCCTCGAAGTCCGCACGCTGGATGGGCAGCAGCTTCGCGAGTGCACGGCGCCGGCCGCCTTCGTCTCGCGCGACGATCATCTCGCGCATCGATGTGATGCGGTCTCCCTCGAAGAACATATGCTCAGTGCGGCACAGGCCGATGCCTTCGGCACCGAACGCGCGAGCGATACGGGCATCGTGGGGCGTGTCGGCATTGGCGCGCACCTTGAGCGTCCGCAGTTCGTCCGCCCAGCCCATGAGACGCTCGAACGATTGAAATGCGGGCGCGCTCGCGCGGGGCAGCGTGCCCCGCACCACCTGCACGACCTCGCTTGGCGTGGTAGGAAGGTCGCCCGGATACACCTTGCCGGTGCCGCCGTCGAGGGTGAGCCAGTCGCCCTCGTTGATCGTCACGCCGTTCATCGAGCAGGCGCGGCGCTCGTGGTCCACCAGCATGTCCTTGCAACCGACGACGGCGCACTTGCCCATGCCGCGAGCGACGACGGCGGCGTGGCTGGTCATGCCACCGCGAGAGGTGAGCACGGCGCGCGCCGCGACGAGGCCGTGAAAGTCCTCGGGCGTCGTCTCTTCCCGGATGAGGATCACGGCTTCGCCGTTGCCCGCGCGGCGCACGGCCTCGTCCGCATCGAACACCGCGACGCCGTTCGCGGCGCCCGGACTGGCCGGCAGCCCGGTGGCGATCGGCGTGGCGCGAACGCTGGGATCGATCACGGGATGGAGGAGCTGGTCGAGCTGGTCGGCAGGGACGCGCGTGACCGCCTCTCGCGTGTCGATCATCCCTTCCGCCACCATCTCCGTCGCGATGCGCACCGCGGCCGCGGCGGTGCGCTTGCCCGTGCGGGTCTGCAGCAGGAACAGCTTGCCGCGCTCCACGGTGAACTCGATGTCCTGCATGTCGCGGTAGTGCCGTTCCAGCCGATCCTGGGTCTGGAGCAGCTCCTCGTACGCCTCCGGAAGCCGCGTCGCCATGTCGTCGATGCTCAGCGGCGTGCGAATGCCCGCGACGACGTCTTCACCCTGCGCGTTGACGAGGAACTCACCGTAGAACTTGCGCTCTCCCGTGCTGGGATTGCGCGTGAATGCCACGCCGGTGCCCGAGTCGTCGCCAAGGTTGCCGAACACCATGCTCACGACGTTGACTCCGGTGCCCAGCGTATCCGGAATGCCGGCGTGCTTGCGATAGTCCTGCGCCTTCTTGAGCGTCCACGACTTCCACACGGCTTCGATCGCGCCCCAGAGCTGCTCGACCGGTTCCATCGGGAACGCGCGTCCCGTGGTCGAGCGCACCAGCCCCTTGTACTCCTCCACCAGGTTGCGGAGCTGCTCCTCGGTCAGCTCGGAGTCGCTCTCCACGCCGGCCATCAGGCGCTTGGCCGAGAGCAGCTGCTCGAACTTGTGGTGAGGTACGCCGAGCACCACGTCGCCGTACATCTGGATGAAGCGGCGGTACGAATCGTAGGCGAAGCCGGTCTTCCCGCTGGCGCGGGCGAGCCCGATCACGGTGCGGTCGTTGAGCCCGAGATTGAGAATGGTCTCCATCATGCCCGGCATCGACATCGGCGCGCCGCTGCGGACCGAAACGAGCAGCGGGTTCGCCGGGTCGCCGAACCGCTTGCCGCTCTCACGCTCCAGTCGCTCGAGACTCGCCGTCACTTCGGCGCGCAGGTCGTCCGTGACCACGCCGTCGCGGAGGTAGGCGACGCACACATCGCAGGCGATGGTGAAGCCCGGCGGCACGGGAACGCCGAGGTTCGTCATCTCGGCAAGGTTGGCCCCCTTGCCGCCGAGCACGGCCTTCATGTCCTTCGTGCCTTCAGCCGTGCCGTTACCGAAGAAGTAGACCGATCGAGGCATGACGTCCGCGTGGAGGCGATTGGCCAAGTGCGACCCGATCAGCAGCCGCAGCCGTGGCGCAGCTTGTCGGGATCGGTCGGCGGCGGCGTGGGGTAGTCGCCGGAGAAGCAAGCATG
>JBBQDE010000181.1:0-6125 GCA_038319425.1 Gemmatimonadales bacterium | reverse complement strand
GGCGCGCTGCTCGGCGACCGGATCCGCATGGAGGAGGTCGCGCTCGACCCGGGCGTGTACATCCGCTCGCTCGCCACGCGCGGCTCGCTGGGCGGGCTGTCGGCCGCCACGCGCGA
The DNA here is from genome assembly GCA_038319425.1 of Gemmatimonadales bacterium. Classification (GTDB taxonomy): domain Bacteria; phylum Gemmatimonadota; class Gemmatimonadetes; order Gemmatimonadales; family Gemmatimonadaceae; genus AG11. The sequence continues at coordinate 6,009 of JBBQDE010000181.1, read as the reverse complement.
GACCTGCGACGTGCTCGACGCGTTCGGCATCGATCGCATCCTCATCGAGACGGTCGGTGTGGGGCAGAGTGAGCTCGACGTGGCCCGCACGGCCGACACGAGCCTGGTGGTGCTGGTGCCCGAGAGCGGGGACTCGATCCAGACACTCAAGGCGGGCGTGATGGAGATCGCGGACGTGTTCACGGTGAACAAGGCGGATCGCCCCGGAGCGGATCGGCTGCGCAACGAGCTGGAGATCATGCTCGGCATGCGCAGCGGCTCGACGATGCGCAACGTGCCGGCGCATCACGGCGTGGATCTTTCCCGCAACAACCTGGTCAAGCAGGTCCGGGCCGCCGCGCGCGACGACGACGCGGAGTCGTGGACGCCTCCCGTCCTCAGCACCGTGGCGGCGAAGGAGCAGGGGATCGACGAGCTCGTGGAGGCGCTCGACCGCCACTTTCGCTATCTTGAGCGGAGCGGCGCGCTGCGGTCGCGTCGCCGTGCCCGCCTGCGCGAGCGGGTGGTCGAAGTGGTGGAGGACAAGACGCGCCGACGCCTCTGGGGTGACGCGGCGACCAATGCCTGGCTCGAAGATCGGCTGCCGGCGCTGGAGTCTGGCCAGGCGACCCCGTTCGGGATCGCGGATGCGCTGCTCGGTCGCAGCGCCGACCTTCTGACGCGGACGACGACATGACATCGATGCGAGAGCTGTTCGGCAAGGTCACGGGTCAGGCCGAGAGTCAGGACGCGGAGCTCGAGCGGCTGCGCTCGGAAGTCGCCGAATGGCGACGGATGTTCGGCGCCGGCGCGAAGCGCGAGATCGGCTTCACCAACTCGGCGAAGGAGGTCGAGCCGCTGTACACGGCGCTCGACGTCTCCCCGACGACGGCCGAGGATCTCGGCGTGCCGGGCGTCTATCCGTATACGCGCGGCATTCACCCCACCGGCTACCGCGGCAAGCTCTGGACGATGCGCCAGTTCGCGGGCTTCGGCAGCGCCGCGGATACGAACGAGCGCTTCAAGTTCCTTCTCGCCCACGGGCAGACGGGGCTGTCCACCGCGTTCGACTTCCCGACGCTGATGGGCTACGACTCCGACCACGCACGATCGGAAGGCGAAGTCGGCAAGACCGGCGTCGCGATCTCGAGCCTCGCGGACATGGAGGTGCTGTTCGACGGCATCCCGCTCGATGAAGTGTCGACCTCGATGACGATCAACGGCCCGGCGCCAATTCTCTGGGCGTTCTACATCGCGGCCGCGGAGAAGCAGGGGGTGAGCAGCGAGAAGCTGCAGGGCACGATCCAGAACGACATCCTGAAGGAGTACATGGCGCAGCATGCCTGGTGCTTTCCCATCGAGCCCGCGTTGCGTCTCATCGTCGACTGCTTCGAGTGGGGCGCGAAGCATGCGCCACGCTGGAACACCGTCTCCATCTCCGGCTACCACATTCGCGAGGCGGGTGCCACGGCGGCACAGGAGCTGGCGTTCACGCTGGCCGACGGGTTCACGTACGTGGAGCGCGGCATCGCGCGTGGCCTCGATGTGGACGACTTCGCTCCGCGGCTGTCGTTCTTCTGGGACATCCACAACGATTTCTTCGAGGAGATCGCCAAGCTGCGCGCGGCACGGCGGATCTGGGCGCGGCACATGAAGGATCGCTACGGCGCGACGAGCCCCAAGTCGCTGCTCATGCGGTTCCACTCGCAGACGGCCGGCGTCACGCTCTCGGCGCAGCAGCCGATGAACAACGTGGTCCGCGTCGCCTACCAGGCGCTCGCCGCGGTGCTCGGCGGCACGCAGTCGCTGCACACGAACTCGATGGACGAGACGCTCGCCCTGCCGACCGAGGCGGCGGTGCAGGTGGCCCTGCGCACGCAGCAGGTGCTCGCCTTCGAGACGGGCGTCCCGAATGTCATGGACCCGCTCGGCGGCTCGTACTATGTCGAGGCGCTCACCGACCAGCTCGAGGCGGACGCCGAGTCGCTCTTCGCCGAGATCGAGACCGTGGGGGGCGTCGTGTCCGGACTCGAGCAGGGCTGGTTCCAGCGGAAGATCCACGAATCGGCGGCGCGGCAGCAGTGGGAGATCGAGCAGCACCGGCGCGTCATCGTCGGCGTGAACGAATTCGTGACCGATGAAGAGGGGCTCGACATCCCGCTGCTCCGCATCGGGGAGCAAGTGGACCGCGAGCAGCGCGCGCGGCTGGCGAAGGTGCGCGCCGAGCGCGACAACGCGCTGTGCACGGCGCGGCTCGACAAGCTGCGCGAGGCCGCTCGCGGCACGGAGAACGTGTTCCCGCACATCCTCGACTGCGCACGGGCGTACTGCACGCTGTTCGAGATCCGGCGAGCACTGGAAGACGTGTTCGGCGCATATCGTGAGCCGGTGTTCTTCTGATGTGACACCCCGGTCCCCTCTGACCGGGGTGCAACTGAATGCGCGGGGAACGGGCGGATCAAGCAGGCAACGACGAATCGCTCCGCGACCCAGCCGGCCTCCGCGCACCGAAGTCTGCCCCGCGACCTCAAGAGCATTCTGCTTTTTCTGTTGCCTGGCTTGCCTCTCGCGCCCTGCACTGGCCCGAGGCCTGTTCCCCGTTTCCTGTCCGTTCCGTAGGTTCCGTGCATGCAGTTGCTCCAGCGCGAGCCGGAGAATCGTGCTCCGCGCATCGCCGACCTGACATCGATCTGTTCCGGTGAAGAAACCGAAAACCGACGACACCGATTGGTGGGCTACGTACTTCGACGCCCACTACCTGCTCGAGTACCAGCCGATCTTCAGCTTCACCCGCGACCGGGAAGAGGTCGCGCGGCTGATCGACGTGCTCGCGCTGCCGAGCGGCGCGCGGATCCTCGACGTGCCGTGCGGACAGGGGCGGCATGCGCATCTCCTCGCCGAAGCCGGCTTTCGCGTCGATGCGCTGGACTACTCGACGTATCTCATCGATCTGGCGAAGGCGCGCGGCACCGGTCCGACGCTCCGCTACACGCGCGGTGACATGCGCGAGTTGCCGGCTCGCTGGACCGGTCGCTTCGACGCCGTGGTCAATCTCTTCACGAGCTTCGGCTTCTTCACCGATCCGGCCGACGACGCACGGGTGATGCGCGAGTTCGCGCGCGTGCTGGCGCCCGGCGGTACGCTCGTGTGGCACGGCGGAAGCCGCGATGGCGTGATGGCGCGGTTCATCGGCCGCGATTGGTGGAAGGCCGACGATGGCACCATCATCGGGCACGAGCGATCGTTCGACCCGCTCGCCGGCATCCTGTCGATCCTGACGGCCTGGGAAGGTCCGTCCGGCAGCGGCACGCGCCAGCACCGCATTCGCCTCTACACGGCGACGCGGCTCGCCGAGCTCTGCCTCGACGCCGGGCTCGTCATCGAGGAGTCGTACGACGGCTTTCGCGACCGGCCACTCTCGCGGCGGTCGGGCGAGATGCTGCTCGTGGCGCGCAAGTAGTCGCGCGAGCCGTCAGACCGGCTGGAGACGCCGCGCGCCGTCGGGAGGATGGCCGTGCTTGTCGCGGAACCGCGGCGGCCGAAACAGCAGTTCGGGCGAATGCCGAACGAAGTTGCCGTCCACCAGCTCGTCGATCACGAAGAACGCGTTCACTCCCTTGGAATCGCACGCCACGAGCGTGTACCCGTGCGACGCGCCAACCTTGACCACGGCCTGCAGGCTGGCCCCAAAGTAGTCGGTCTCGGTCCACCGGAAGTCCGGGTCGTAGGCGATCGCCGTGCTCGCGTGCGGCCCTTCCGACGCGTTGTACTCGATCACCACCACCCGCGGGCGCCAGACGGCGGCGACCGCCGTCCAGACCCAGTAGTCGTTGCCGTCGATGTCGATGCTCAGCAGGTCGAACGCGGGCGGCACGCCGTATTTGTGGAAGAGCGCCACCACGTTTTCGGCCGTGATCCTCTCGCGATGCAGGTTTCGCCGGGGGTCGTCGTACCCGCCATCCATCAGCAGCCCCGACCAGCCCCGGCACTCGGCCAGATAGCGGGTGATGCACTCGTCGCCGTCCTCGACACCGAACTCCACGAAGCGACGCGTCCCTGCGCCAATCTTTGCGAAGATGGCGTCGAGAATGCCATCTTCGCCGTTCTGGGAATAGACCCGCCGCTCGTACTGGGTGAGGTCGTCGAGCGGCAACCCGCGACGAAGGTGCCGGCGCAGGGTCAGGCGAGGGATGACACCCCGGACGGCGCGCTTGATCTTCCGGCGCGCAAGTTTGAACCTTCCCGGCTTGGAACGGGGCACGGGCACGTTGGTGAAGTGGCTCGTTGCTCGTCGCATGACGCACGGACTAACATTACTTACGGCGCGAGACGTCCGGACGTTCGCCCCTCGCGTCGCGCCGCCCTTTCTGGATCCCAGACTTCGTCCATGCCACGTCCCATTCGTGTTCTGGTTGCCAAGCCCGGCCTCGACGGCCACGATCGCGGGGCCAAGGTCGTCGCGGCTGCCCTTCGCGACGCGGGGATGGAGGTCATCTACACCGGCCTCCATCAGACGCCGGAGATGATCGCCACCGCGGCCATCCAGGAGGACGTGGACGTGGTGGGGCTCTCCATCCTGAGCGGCGCGCACATGACGCTTTTTCCCCGCGTGCTCGCCCTGCTCAAGGACGAAGGGCGCGAGGATATCCTCATCACGGGCGGCGGCATCATCCCGAAGGAGGACATGGAGGCCCTGCATGCCATGGGCACCGGGAAGCTGTTCGGTCCAGGCACGCCGACCACCGAGCTGATCGAGTACATCAAGGGGTGGTTCGCCGAGCAGTCGCATCAGGAAGCCTGACGCGGCCGTGACGAGCCGCCTCCGCGAGCTGAGCGCCGAGGTCCGCGCGCTCGAGGATCGACTCCGCCAGGGCGGAGGTCCCGAAAAGGCCGCCCGACAGCACACGCAGGGCAAGCTCACGGCGCGAGAGCGGGTGACCGGCCTGGCCGATCCCGAGAGCCGCTTCATCGAGCTCGGCCTGCTCGTCGCGTACGATCAGTACGAGGGGCAGGCGCCGGCGGCCGGTGTGGTGACCGGGCTCGCGCAGGTGCATGGGCGTCCGGTCGTCGTCGTGGCCAACGACGCCACGGTCAAGGCGGGGTCGTGGTGGCCGGAGACCATCCGCAAGATTCTCCGTGCGCAGGAAGTCGCGATGCGCTGTCGCATCCCGATCGTGTATCTCGTCGATTCGGCCGGCGTGAACCTGCCGTACCAGGGCGGGGTCTTTCCCGGGCAGTACGGCGCGAGCCGCATCTTCTACTACAACTCCATCATGCGGCGCTATCTCCGCATCCCGCAGCTGGCGGCGGTGATGGGGCAGTGCATCGCTGGGGGCGCCTATCTGCCCGCGCTCTCGGACCTGATCGTCATGGTGAAGGGCTCGTCGTTCATGGGGCTGGGCGGTCCCAACCTCGTGAAGGGCGCCACTGGCCAGACGATCGATAGCGAGACGCTCGGCGGCGCGGTGACCCACACCCAGGTGAGCGGCGTGGCGCACTATATGGCCGACAATGACCAGGCGTGCCTGGCCAAGCTGCGCGAGCTGATCGGAGTGCTCCCTGGGACCGGTAAGGCGGTTGAGCGATTGGGCGGTGAGGCGGTGAACGGCACAACCGCCAAACCGGCGAACTGCCTCACCGCCGCATCTGACCAGCTCTACGACCTCCTCCCCTCTGATCATCGCATGTCCTACGACATGCACCCGATCCTCCGCGTCGTGGTGGACGACGGGAAGCTGTCCGAGTTCCAGGAGCATCTCGCCAAGGAGATGATCTGCGGCGACGCCCGCATCGATGGCATCGCGGTGGGGATCATCGCGAACCAGCGCGGCCTCGTGAAGGGGCGCGCCGGCGAGAAGCCGCGATTCGGCGGCATCCTCTACGCAGAGAGCGCCGAGAAGGTCGCGTTCTTCATCGAGCGCTGTGATCGCGAAGGGATCCCGCTGCTCTTCGTCCAGGACGTCTCCGGCTTCATGGTAGGCCCCGAGTCGGAGCACGAAGGGGTCATCCGCTCGGGCGCGCGCTTCGTCG
>JBBQDE010000180.1:0-6156 GCA_038319425.1 Gemmatimonadales bacterium | reverse complement strand
CAACCGCCGCGAGTTTCTCAAGCTGGCCGCCGCGGGAGCCGCCGCGCTCGGCCTCACGACCACGATGTCCGGCTGCGTGCTCGCCGCCGCCGGCACCAGGAAGCTCGATTTCCGGGACGACTTCGGCATCCTCAACTTCGCGTACGCACTGGAGACGCTGGAGGCGAGGTTCTACGAGAAGGTCGTGGCCTCACCACCGCGCGACTTGCGCGCCGGAGAGCTCCAGATCCTTCGCGACATCGGGGACCACGAGAAGGCGCATGCGCGCTTCCTCAAGCGCTCGCTGCAGATCCTGCGCGTGGAGGTGCCGGCGTCGGTCTGGCCCGGCATCGACTTCACCAGCCGCCAGAGCGTGCTCGTCGCCGCGCGCAACTTCGAGGATCTCGGCGTTGCGGGCTACAACGGCGCCGGCACGCGACTGCGCCTCGCTGAATTCCTCACGATCGCCGGCAAGATCGTCTCGGTCGAGGCACGGCACGCCGCGACCCTGCGCGATCTGCTCAACCCGAACTCCCGCGACTTCGCCGGCGACGATGTGGTCGATGCGACCGGGATGGACCGCGTTCTCGAGCCAGGCGAAGTCCTCGCCCAGGCACAGAAATACTTCGCTGAACCCTACCGCGCCGTGGGGCTCTGAGACCTCTCATGCAGACTACTGACTACTTCGAGCCGAAGCGGCTCCTCGCGGCCGATCCGGAGCTCACGGCGCGTCTCGCCGCACGCCACGCCGAGATCGAGAGCGGTGCCACCGTGAGCTCCACGGCCCGCGCTGGACTCATGATGGGCGGGGCCGTTCTCGCAACCGCCGCCATCGCGAGCGATGTGTTCGCCCAGAACGGCGGCATGCCGAGCCTCGTCATCGACATCCTGAATTTCGCCCTCACGCTCGAGCACCTCGAGGCGGAGTTCTACGTACGGGGCGTCGGCACGACGGGCCTCATTCCGTCCGACATGCGCGCGCCGTTCGATCAGATTCGCAAGCATGAGGTCGCGCACGTCGCCTTCCTGCAGGGCGTGCTCGGGTCGCGCGCCATCGCGAAGCCCACCTTCGACTACACCGCCGGCGGCGGCTCGGGCAACGGCCCGTTCGCCGACGTGTTCCGCAATGCGCAGACGTTCGCCGCGGTGGCGCAGACGTTCGAGGACACGGGCGTTCGCGCGTACAAGGGACAGGCGGCCAATCTCATGGGCCACAACGACGTGCTGCGCGCGGCACTGCGCATCCACTCCGTGGAAGCGCGGCACGCATCGCAGGTGCGTCGCATGCGCGGGCAGAAGGGATGGATCACGCAGAGCGAGCCCGGCAACCTGCCGGCCGCTGCGGCCGCCAGCTACAAGGGCGAGAGCAACAGGTTCCAGTTCATACTTGGCCAACCAGACAGCAACTCGCAGGCGCAAACCGAAGCGTTCGACGAGACGCTGTCGATGAGCCAGGTGCTCGAGATCGTGCAGCCGTTCATAGCGGGAGGGAAGTGATGCGCCGACTCATTCGCGTCGCGAGCGTCGCCTACGGGCTCTTCGCGATCGTCCAATCCGCCGGCGCGCAGGCGCTCGGCCCGCAGCGCCAGTTCCTCGCTATCGAGCCGTACTACGAACGCTCCAGCTTGGACGTGGGCGACGGCGTGAGCAAGGAGAAGCGCAACGGCTACGGTGGGCGACTCTGGATCAACACCGACCCGTTTCATTTCATCCCGAACGGCTCCATCGCGCTCTTCACCACCTTCGCACCCAAGACCACGTCCGCATCCGGCATACGCTCGAATGCGCTCACCTACGGGCTGGAGTACGATCAGTTCTTCGTGCGCCGGCCCCTGGGCGGAGTCCTCGATCCGTTCCTCACCATCGGCGGTGCGGTGTATCGCATCGGCACGGAGTCGGGGTCGCGTACGATTCACAAGTCGTACGGTGCGCTGGTCCCCGGCGGTGGCATTCGTGTCCCGATCCCCAACCGATTCGAGCTGCGCGGCGACGTGAAGGACCTGATCCTCTTCAATCAGTCCCGCACGACGACCGGTCAACGCCGCACCACGCACAATCTCTTGCTCCAGGCCGGCCTCGGGCTCACCTTCTGAAGCATGGCTGGCAGAGGCGCCCGGAGCCGGTGGCTCCGGGCGCCTCGTCGTTCACCCTACTCGCTCTCGACATGACCGCCGTTCCAGCCGTCATCCACAACGCCGTCGCCAGCCAGTTCGAGGCGCGCACCGAGCACGGCATCGCCACGCTCAAGTACGCGGTGCGCGGCGATGTACTCGACCTCACGCACACCTCGGTGCCGCAGGAGGCCGAAGGGCAGGGTACCGGCTCGGCGCTCGCGCACGCGGTACTCCAGTACGCTCGCAAGGAAGGGAAGAAAGTGATCCCCTCGTGCCCGTTCGTGCTAGCCTACCTGAAGCGCCACAAGGAGTTCGCTGACCTCGTGGCGCCGCGCTGACGTGGCTGCCTACTGATACTGGATGTAGAGCGGGCGGGGAGTGAGGCGGAGCACTTCGGACGGCGTCAGCAGCGCGTCGCCCTTCTTGGTGTCGTTGTGGAAGAAGAGCTTGAAGCCGGTGAACTGCACCGGCTCCGCCTTCACGTAGTCGTGGTACGAGTCGAACTTGAGCCACGGCGGACCCCACCCATCCATGTCCATCACCACCTGCACGTGTGGCGTGAACTTTATCTCCCGCGCGTTCGTCACCATCGGCCGGGTGAAGCGGTGCACAACGAGGATCTTCGGCGGCAGGTTCTTGGCGCGCGCGATCTCGTCGAGGAAGTTCACGGCCCAGTTGATGTCCTTGCCGTCCAGCGTGCCGATCTTCGATCCCGGCACCTTGCCCGACGGGGCCATCGAGAACTCGGGGTCCACCGCCAGGTGCACGTCGGGGTTCTCCAGAATCGGACGGAGACGGGGCAGTTCCGCCTGCAGCGTGCTCTTCCCCACCTGCACATCGACGAAGAACAGCCCCTTCTTCGCCTTGGCCCACGAGTAGATCTCGTTCACCATCGAGTCGCGCATCTGCAGGCGATAGAGCCCGTTCTTGCCCGGCGCCCCCTGTGCCACCGTGACGATAAGGTGCAGTGCCGGAATGACGGGATGGCTCGGGTCCGCCTTCGCCCAGCGCGCCACCTCCTTGTCGAGCCTCGACAGCATCTCCTCCTTCGGGTATTCGCCCAGCACGCCCATCTTCTTCGAGAGCGGATTGCCGTAGAACGCGACGATTCGGTTGTTGGGCAGCATCGCGCCCGGCAGGGGGGCCGGCATCTTCACTGGCCACAGCCTGTCGAGGCTCGAATCAGGCTTGGTCATGCTCGCCAGCGCCACACTGTCGCGCCGCGGGCGCTTGGGCAGTTCGGCGTCCGGCAACGGCTCGTCGCCCTTGCTCGCCGGCTTGGCCGCCTCGACTGCCTTCCTGGCCGAATCAGCTGCCACCTCTCCACCGGCCGCGCGCTTCTGACTGGACGCCGAATCGCCGCCGGGGCTCGCCTTGCTCGAGCAGGCTGTGACGGCGGCCAGAACCGCGGCGAGGAGCGAATACGCGCGCCAGCGCGCTGAAAGACGAGGAATGAGCACGGCCAAGTGGGTGTGGGATAAGCCCGAACGAACCCCGGGCAAAGGGGATGCTAGCCGCGATTCGCGCCAGCACCAAGCCCCCTACAGGCAAGGGATGCGCCCCTCGCCCGTTGACTCACGCTACCGCCCACCCCTAGGCTTGACGCATGGCCGAAGACTGTCGCGATACCGTACCGGGCTGCGCACTCACGCTGCTCCTCCTCGACGCCGCCCGCGCCGTGGAGGCGCGGGCGGAAGGGACACTGGGCGAGATCGGCCTCTCGCTCGCCAAGCTCGGCGCCCTTCGACACCTCCTGCTGGCCTCGGAAGCGCTTACCCTCTCGCAGCTTGCGGAACGGCACTGCTGCGGCAAGTCCAACGTCACCCAGCTCGTGGATCGGCTCGAGGCCGACGGCCTGGTGGCTCGGGAAAGCGACCCCGACGATCGGCGCACGGTGCGGGCAACGGTGACTTCGGCGGGGCGTGCCGCCTACCAACGTGCAAGCGTTCTCCTCGCCGAGCACGAGCGGTCGATCGACGCCCAGCTGGGCAGCGGGCCCCGGGCCGACCTCGCCCGCGGTCTAAGGGCGCTTCGCGAGGGCTGATCCGAGGGAAGAGTCTTCCCGGTCGTCAGGGAATCCTGATGATGATCGGCTTCGGGGGCGCCGGGATGTCGGCGCTCGGCCGAGACGCGCGCCTAGCAGGTCGGGGCGTCGCCTTCCGCTTCGACGTGCCGGCGGTCTTTGCCCTCGCGGGCGTGGGCCTCGGCGGCGGCGCCGTCCGCTTCGTCACTGCGGGCTCCGCCGTGACCGCCGGTGCCTTCGTGACGGAACGCGCCGGTGCTGTCGCGACCGGAACAGGCACCGGCGCGGCGGGTGGAGGAGCCGGGGACTGGGCCGCCTGCTGCACCGTCGGCGCGGCTGGCGCCGGCGCGGCGACGCGCACGGCTGCAGCGGCCGTGGCCGTGTCCTTCACCCCGCCCATCAGTCCGTCGATGAATGGCTTCGCGATGCATTCATAGAATCCGCGTCCACTGCAGATCGACGTCCCCTGATTCTCGATGAAGCTCTTCACCTTGCTCGGATAGGTGTGGCAGCGTGGCGTGTTGGTGCCTTTCACGCATCCGTTGTATCGGAGCAGCGCCGTCGCCCAGTCGCGCTCCCGCACCTGGCCTCGCTTGTCCTTCGGCTTGAAGTACTGGTTGAGGATGAAGACGCCGTATTTCACGTTCGTCGAATCCGTGGCGAGGTCCCCGCCGAACAGCTTGGTCATCTCCTTCGTGAGCCAGATCTTCGGATACACCTGCATCAGGCCGATCGCGCCAACGTTGGACGTCGCGTTCGAGACGAACTTGGAGTTTTCAGTGAGCATCACGCCGAAGATGATGGCAGGCGAGATGCCGCGCATGTACGCCTCGCGCACGGCAAAGTGGGCGATCGAGTCGGCGCGCGCCGAATCCACCTGCTTCAGCCGCATGACGTCCTCGAAGAAGTTCCGTTTTTCCTGCTGGAACTTGGGCGTCGCCATCAATTGATCCACCGTCGTGCTGTCCCCGGCGCCAATCGCGCCGGCGACCTCCGGCGCGTGCTTGCGCAACTCGTCACCGAGCGTTCCTCTCGTCGCGTACACGGGCTGCGTGATCCGCACCGCATACAGGATCACGCCCACCAGCACGACAATCGCGCCGAGTGAGCGGAGGATGTAGGTGAGCGGCGAGGTCGCGCGCGTCCCCCCGCGCCGCCCTCCCTGCGCGCTGCCCTCGCGTCGATCGCTCCGGTTCCGGCGATCGTCCGCGTTTCCCCCTTCGGCCACTAGGGGATCAACGGAAAAGGCCGAAGTGGCCGAGGAGCCACCACAGGATGAGGAAGATGAGGACGGTGCTGAAGCATCCACCACCCATCTTCTTCGCCCCGTACCCCGCGGCGAGACCGCGCAGCAGTTTGCTCATTTCACCACTCCGGACGGTTGCGTGTGCCGGTCCGGAATGCAGGAGCCGTACCGAGGGCGGGTCCCGGTCCGGTCAGCGCGGAGCCGGTATCTGTGTGGGGGAAACCGTCTCGTGCGACCCGCTCGTCGGCGTTGGGATGCTCCCGACGTCCGGCACCATCGCGTCGGTCGGCTCGGCCGCCGCCGGCGTCACCGTCGTCCCGTTGTCCTGCGTCGCCTGCTGCGGCAGGCGATACCGCAGCGGATCCACCTGGTGCCCATTCACGAGCACTTCGTAGTGAAGATGCGGACCCGTCGTGATCCCCGTGGAGCCCACGGTCGCGATGAATGTTCCCTTCGCGATCTCATCGCCCACGTGCACCATCGAGGCGGTGAGGTGCGCGTAGCGCGTGCGAACACCCGCGCCATGGTCCATCTCCACCACGATACCGAAGCCGAACTTGCGTCCGACGAACGTCACCTTCCCCGCAGCCGGTGAAATGATGTGGGTGCCGCGCGGCGCGGCGACGTCCACGCCAAGGTGCGGCCGCCGGATGTGCAGCACGGGATGGCGCCGCGAACGCGAAAACCCGCTTGCGAGCCGCCCGATCACCGGGAGTCCTTCGATCGATCGAGGTGCCAGGGTGATCCCGTTCTCGTCCTTCGTGCGCTCGGGCCTCGCGAGCACGGGGTTCCGC
>JBBQDE010000179.1:0-6185 GCA_038319425.1 Gemmatimonadales bacterium | reverse complement strand
CACGCTCCAGCGCTCGTCGGCCGGCATCGTGGCGAGCGCGTCGAGGATGTGTTCGACGTCCACCCGGGGCACCGCGGTCGCATGCACGTTGCGGGCGACGAGCATGCCGCGACGCGCGAGATGAATGCTGGCGAGGTTGGTGAAGGTGCCGCCGGAGCCGATGAGCTGCGCGCCGCGCCAGTCACGCCGAGGCAGCACGTCCCTCAACGCGCGGCGCACGTCCTTGCGCAATTTCGCCAGCGCCTTCGCGCTGGACCCGTTTCCAAGGAATCGCTCCGTCAACCGCAGCGCGCCGAAGGGGAGCGAGAGGAGGTCGTCGAGCACGCCGTCGGCCGCGAGCGCGAGCTCGAGCGATCCGCCGCCGATGTCCATCACGACCGTCCGTCCAACGCCGACGTCGAAGTGCGCGAGGGCGCTGAGCCAGGACAGCCGCGCTTCGCCGGCGCCGTCGATGATCCGCAGCTCGAGACCGGCCTCCTGCCGCACGCGCGCGACGAATTGCGCTCCGTTCTCCGCATCGCGGACCGCGCTCGTGGCGACGGCTTCGATCCGCGAGGCGCCCAACTGCCGCGCGAGCGTCGCCATGCGTCCCACCGCCTGGGCGGCGAGCTCCATCGCCGCGGTGCCAAGCACTCCGGTGACGTCGAGGTCCGCGCCCAAGCGTGGCGCGGCCTTCATCTCGTCCACCACCGTGATGCCGCCGTCGGGCGTGACATCGGCGACGATCTGCCGTACCGAGTTGGAGCCGATGTCGATCGCGGCAATCCGGCGCGCGCCGGCGACACCCCGAGTGGGGCGTGACGGACGCGAGCTGACGGTCAGGCGGGCCGCGGTGTCGGTCATCGTGCTCAGTCTACCGATCGGCGGGCGGTCAGTCGAGTGTCAGGCGCTTCGCGACTGACCGAGATTCATCAGCCGTCCGCAGGTCAAGCGGTCGTAGCGAACCGGTCTTTCGGACATCGAGGTCGTCCGCCCCGACGTGAGCGTGGTTCGCTCGGCCGTCGCACTCGTGTCTCCGGGGATTGCACTCGTCTTTCCGAAGGTGGTGGTCGCCGCTTCGCGGGTCGCACGATGGCCTCAAGCGGGCTCCTCCCGCGCGGGTCCACCGTGCTTGATGGTCTTGCCCTCGGCAAGGAATACCGCGTCCTCGCCGATGTTCGTCGCCAGGTCGGCTACCCGCTCGAGATTGCGGCTTACAAGCAGATATTCGAGCGACGGATTGATCGTGCGCGGATCGGCCATCATGTGGGTGAGCAGGATGCGGAACACCGATTCGTGCAGGGAATCCACCTGGTCGTCGCGCGCACACACGTCGCGGCCCAGCGTCCCATCGGCGCGCAGGAATGCGTCGATTGCGTCGCCGAGCATGGCACGCGCGCGGCGGGCCATGTCCTCGATCTCCGGGTCCGGCGTGATGTCGGTGCGCTGTGAGATGAGTCGCAGGGCCGCCTGGGCGATGTTCACGGCGTGATCGCCCACGCGCTCCAGATCGCTGGTCACCTTGATCGCGCTGACGATGAAGCGGAGGTCGCGCGCCATCGGCTGCTGCAGGGCGAGCAGCTCCAGCGCCGCCGCTTCGATGTCGATTTCCATCGAGTCCAGCTCGCGGTCGGCGGCGATCACCGCCTCCGCCTTGCCCTCATCCTTCGCGAGCAACGCCTCGACCGACAGCTCGACCAGCGCTTCCGCCTTCTCCGACATCGTCAGCAGGCGGCGGTTCAGCGCCGTGAGCTGGTCGTGGAAGTGGCGGAACGGTGTGTCCGTGGGGGTCATCCGAATCTCCCGGTGATATAGGCTTCGGTGCGCTCCTCGCGCGGGCTCGTGAAGAGCCGCTGGGTGTCCTCCATCTCGACGAGCCGTCCGAGATAGAAGAACGCCGTTCGGTCCGAGATGCGTGCCGCCTGCTGCAGGTTGTGTGTGACGATGACGATCGTGAGCTCGCGCTTCAGCTCGTAGATCAGCTCCTCCACCTTCTGGGTCGCGATCGGATCGAGTGCCGAGGCCGGCTCGTCGAGCAGGAGTACCTCGGGGTCGTTCGCGAGCGCGCGTGCGATGCACAGACGCTGCTGCTGCCCGCCGGAAAGCGCCAGCGCGCTGTCGCGCAACCGATCCTTCACTTCGTCCCACAGCACGGCTCGGCGCAGCGCGGACTCGACGATGACGTCGAGCTCCTGGCGGCGCGGCCGTGCGTTGATACGCGGGCCGTAGGCGACGTTGTCGTAGATCGACTTGGGGAAGGGATTGGAGCGCTGGAAGACCATGCCGACCCGCTGCCGGAGCGTGACGACGTCCATCCTCTTCTCGTAGATGTTCTCGTCGTCCAGCCTGATCTCCCCCGAGCGCCGAGCGCCGGGAATGAGCTCGTTGAGCCGGTTGATCGATCGGAGGAAGGTGGACTTGCCGCAGCCCGACGGCCCGATGAAGACCGTGACGGCGCGCGGCACGATCTGCAGGTCGATGTCGAACAGCGCCTGGGTCTTGCCGTACCAGAAGTCGAAGTGCTCGACCTCGATCCGGCCGTTGCGGCGCCGATCCCGTTGTGCCATCGGGCCGACTTCCGTCGCGGGGGCTGCGCTCATCCGAACCGCCCGGTGATATAGGCTTCGGTGCGCGGATCCGACGGCGTGGTGAACATCACGCGCGTCGGCGCCGTCTCCACCAGCTCGCCGGACAGCATGAACACGGTGCGGTCGGAGACGCGCGCCGCCTGTTGCATGTTGTGGGTGACGATGATCACGGTCATCATGTTCCGGAGCTCGTACACGAGCTCCTCCACCTTCTGGGTGCTCAGCGGGTCGAGCGACGCGGTCGGCTCGTCGAGCAACAGGATGTGCGGCTCCGTCGCCAGCGCGCGCGCGATGCAGAGCCGCTGCTGCTGCCCGCCCGAGATGCCCGTGGCGCTTCCGCTCAGCCGGTCCTTCACCTCGTCCCACAGCGCGGCGCGCCGCAGGGCCGATTCCACGATCTCGTCGATCGCGGCGCGATCGGGCTTTGCGCCCGGCTGCACGCGCAGCCCCGCCGCCACGTTGTCGCGAATCGACATGGTCGGAAAGGGTGTCGGCCGCTGGAACACCATCCCGACGTGTCGCCGCAGCGTGATCGGATTCACACCGTCGGCGTAGATGTTCTGATCGTGGAAGCGCACCTCGCCGGTGACCCGCGCGAGTGGCACGGTCTCGTGCATCCGGTTCATCGTGCGCAACAGGGTGGATTTTCCACAGCCCGAGGGACCGATGATCGCTGTCACCTCGTTCGATGGGAAATCGAGTGTCACGTCGCGGACCGCGTGCACCGGGCCGAAGAAGGCGTTGAGGTCGATCAGGCGCATCGCGCAGGACTCGCCGGACCTGGTGATCGACTGCGGTGCACTCTCGCGCAGCGTGACGAGCTCAGTCATGTCCGCTAGCGTGTCTGGCGCGCGTGACGACGCGCGCGATGAGGCTGATCACGAGCACGAGCGCGATGAGCACCAGTGCGCCGGCCCACGCCTGGGCGTGCCACTCGTCGTACGGACTGATCGCGTAGGTGAAGATCTGGAGCGGCAGCGCGGCGATCGGCTGGGTCAGGTGCGTGGACCAGAACTGGTTGCCGAACGCGGTGAAGAGCAGCGGGGCCGTCTCGCCGGCCACTCGCGCCACCGCGACGAGCACTCCGGTGACGATGCCGCCGAGTGCGGTGCGCAGCACGATCTGCAACGACGTGCGCCAGCGCGGATAGCCGAGCGCCAGCGCGGCTTCGCGCAGCGACTGCGGCACCGTCCGCACCATCTCTTCCGTCGTGCGCGTGACGAGTGGAATCATCATCGCGCCGATCGCCGCGCCGCCGGCCAGCGCGGAGAAGTGCCCGAACGGGCGCACGAGGAACTGCCAGGCGAAGATCCCCATGACGATCGACGGAAGGCCGTTGAGCACGTCGGCGAGAAAGCGCACGAAGTTGGCGAGTCGGGTGCCCCGACGCTCGGCCAGGTAGAGGCCGGCGCCGATGCCGACCGGCAGCCCCACCAGCGACGCGATGCCGATGAGGATGAGCGTACCGAGAATGGCGTTGGCCATGCCACCGCCCGTCTCGCCGACGGGCTTCGGCATGCTCGTGAAGAAGTCGAGCGACAGCGCACCCGCGCCCTGCCGCAGCAGGTAGGCGAGGATCACCAGCAACGGCACCACGGCGAGCGCCGCGGCAAGGCAGGTGAGCGTCACCATCACCACGCTCATCACGCGACGGCGGCCTAGCCCGCTCGCGCGCGGACGAGCCAGTGCCCCGTGCCGGTCGGCGCTCTCTGCTCGCGTTGCGGTCACGCGCGCACTTCGCCGACGCGGCGCACCATCAGGCGCGCGATGGCGTTCACGATCAGCGTGATGAGGAACAGGACGAACCCGACCGCCATCAGCGCGGACAGATGGATGTCGGTCGTCGCCTCGGAGAACTCGTTGGCGATGAGCGAGGCCATCGTGTATCCCGGCGCAAACAGCGACGCCGAGAGCTCGTGCCGGTTCCCGATCACCATCGTGACGGCCATCGTCTCGCCCAGCGCACGCCCGAGCCCGAGAATCACGCCGCCGAAGATGCCGGTGCGCGCGTACGGGATGACCGCGCCGGTGATGGCCTCCCACCGGGTCGCACCGAGCGCCAGCGCGGCTTCGCGCTGGGACCGCGGCACCGCCATCAGCACTTCGCGCGACACCGCGGCGATGTAGGGCAGAACCATGATTGCCAGGATCAAGCCGGCCGCGAGCACGCTGGGACCGTACGCCGGACCGCTGAAGAACGGCGTCGCGCCCAGATGCAGCGTGTCTCGCAGGAAGGGCATCAGCCCCGTCCGCATCAGGGGCACGAGAAAGAAGACGCCCCACAATCCGAACACCACGCTCGGCACGGCGGCGAGCAGGTCGATGAGGAAGGAGATCGGCTGTCGCAGCCAGACTGGGCAGAACTCCGACAGGAAGATCGCTCCGCCGAGCGCGAGCGGCGTGGCGAGGACGAGCGCGATGATCGACGTCAGGAGGGTGCCGACGATGGCCGGCGCCGCGCCGAACTCGCCGTTGACCGGATCCCACGTGCTCGACGTGAGAAAGCCGAAGCCGAACTGGCGCAGGGCGGGCCAGCCCGCCCGCCCGACCTCGGCGAAGATCAACAACAGCAAGAGGGGCACGCACAGCGCGAAGGCCAGGATCGTCGCGCGGTAAACCCGGTCGGCGACGACCGAGCCCTGGATGGACGGAAGATGACGGGTCGGATTCATCGCTCCGAAACCTCGTCGAACGCGCTTCCGAGTGAACGAGGACCGTGTAACGGTCGGGTCACGACCGCGCCGCGCGGGCTTGGTCCGCGCGTCCGTTACACAACCGCGACCGGATCATGTTCTGCTCGTGATCCAGCGCCGGGAAACTTCGCGTCAGCTCATCGGGAAGCAGGTGTGCCGACGAGCTCTGCTCTCTCTCCCCAATCCCGCTCTCCCAATGCTTCGTGCCTGCATCCGGCGGCTCCCGTTCCTCGCCATTGCCGCGCTGACTACGTCCATTCCGGTGGCCGCACAGACCACGCCCGCCCAACCACCCGCCCAGCCAGCTCCAGTTCCCCCGCTCAGCGTCTCCGGGCTCGTCTTCGGCAGCTACAACTATCAGCTCTCCACAACGCCGGCGCAGCTGGCCAACCAGAACGACAACGGCTTCATCATCGACCGTGCGTATCTCACCTTTCGCGCGCCTGCCGGCGATCGCCTGAGCGTCCGCATCACGACGGACGTCTACCAGACCGCCGAGACCAACACGCAGAACGCGTACACCATTCGCGCGAAGTACGCGTACCTCCAGTACGACGTGCCGAAGTTCACGAATGGCGCGACGGCCTTTGCGCGCCTCGGCATCCTCCAGAACGTGGCCATCGAGCACCTCGAATCGTTCTGGCCGCGCTACCTGGGCCAGACCGCCATCGAGCGCGCCGGTTTCTTCTCCTCGGCCGATGTCGGGCTGTCCGCCGGCACGACGCTGCCGAACAAGATGGGCGAAGTCTACGCCACCATCATGAACGGCCCGGGCTACACGTCGCGCGAGCGCGATCGATTCAAGGACTACGCCATCCGTCTCTCGCTCACGCCGCTCGCGAACTCCACCACGACGCCGCTCCTGCAGACGTTCACCATCACGGGCTGGGGCTACAAGGGCGCCACGGCCAGCGGCTTCGTCAAC
>JBBQDE010000178.1:0-6186 GCA_038319425.1 Gemmatimonadales bacterium | reverse complement strand
CCCGAGCGATTCGGCCAGCGAGCGGACGTCCACCACCGCGACGGGGGCAGACAGGTGCTCCTCGATCGTGACGAGAAGATCGGTCCCGCCGCCGATCGCAACGTGCCCTGGCCTGGCGAGCAGAGCCAGCGCGTCGTGGAGCGATGCCGCGCGATGGTAGGTGAAGGGAGTCACGCGCAGACGTTAGCAAGTTGCTTCCCGGCGGGCCAGCCGCGAACCCAGCGAGGCCTGCGCGCCCTGGCGGAGATGGAGCGCGGCGCGCCACGTGCACATGCTCGGCGCATGACTGAAACGATCACCTTGCGCGAGCGGTACCTCGGCGCGCCCGAGTTCGCCGAGATGCTCGCCACGGCGGAGAAGAACGCCGACCTGTGGGCCGCCATCTGGCGCCGCGCGAAGGTGTCCGACGAGCATCTCCAGCGCGTCGCGGCGCTGAGTGGGGCGTGGCACCTGCTCGTGCTGAGCGAGGACTGGTGCGGCGATGCGGTGAACATCGTGCCCGTGGTGGCCAAGCTCGCCGAGCTGTCGACGAACCTCGACCTCCGGGTGCTGGCGCGGGATCACAACCTGGACCTGATGGACACCCATCTCACCGGCCCGTCGCGCTCCATCCCCGTCGTCATCCTGCTCGACGAGGAGTATGAGGAGCGTGGGTGGTGGGGTCCCCGGCCGGCCGAGCTGCAGGCGTGGGTTCTCGGAACAGGCCACCTGCTCGAGAAAGAGCCGCGCTATCGGGAGGTGCGCGGGTGGTACGCCCGCGACGGCGGCCGAACGACGTTGGATGAGGTCATCGCCGCGCTCGAGCGCGCGGCGAGAACCCCCTCCGTTGGCGCTACTGCTCCCTGAGTGCCATCGTGTTGATGGCCATGTTTCCGGGCGTCTCGATCACGAACACGACGCGGCGATTGAGCTCCGCGCCCGGCATCGCCCGCTCGGCGCCACGGTTCACGAGGCGCGCCTCTCCGTAGCCGACGGCGCTCACCAGCGACGCATCGACGCCGCGAGCCGCGATGAAATCGCGTACGGTATTCGCCCGTCGCTGCGACAGCGCGAGGTTGTAGCCGGGTGTGCCGGCGGGATCAGCGAAACCTTCCACCGTCAGCCGTGCTCCCGCGAAGTGCTTCTGGACGACGCTCGCGAACCGCTCCAGCGCGGCCGCGTCGGCGGTGCGTACGGTGGCGTCGTCGTAGGCAAAGTGCACCGGCAGGGCGAACTTCAGCCCCTCCGCCACTTCCGAGATCTTCGCGCCGAACTCCGAGCGCAGTCCCGTGAGATCGGTCCGCAGCGCGGCCAGCTCCACACGTTGCGCGGCGAGCTGCACCTGCTGTGCGCTGTCGGCGGCGACGCGCGCGTACCGCTCCTCGTCCAGCCCGCGCTGCAGCGCGCCGCGCGTTGCGCACGCGCTCAGCGACAGCATCGCCAGCGCGCACGCGGACGTCATCGTGATGGTCGTCGACATTTCATCCTCCGGTTGGGTGATCGGAACAGACTCCGATGGCACCGCCAGATTCGTACCGAGATCGTACTGTCGAGTACGTTGCGCTTCAACATAAAACGAATGCCACCAATCACTTAGGTGGCATTCTCAAAACTTCTTAACAACATCACCTATGTGATTACGATCACCGCACTACTGTGACGTCCGGTCGCCCACCGCATGCGCCCGTACGTCGGTCGGATGCTTGTACGTCGTCCGGTGCACGTAGAACGCGGTGAAGGCGCTGCCAACGGCGAGCGCGCAGATGAAGAGCGCGATTCCCCAGCCTTCCTGCCGGAAGGGGACGTGCCGGCCAACGACGGTCCGATCATGCGAGTCGTGCATCGAGGTCTCCGTTCGGGTCGCGAATGAGGGAAAGGTATCCCGCACCTCCCGGCCGCGACAGCGCCATCGGTTCGCTTTCTGCACGGCGCATGATCACCCGCGCGTCCCCTGGAGGAGCCAGTGCCTACGAAGACCAAGCGTTCCACCGCCGTCCCCCACACCTCGTCGCGCACGTCGCTGCGGAGCGGACCGCTCGAGCTCCCCCGCCGGCCATTCGGCAGCACCGGCGAGATGGTATCGGCGCTCGGCCTGGGTGGCTACCATCTCGGGCTCGTCGGCAGCGAACGCGTCGCGACCTCGCTGGTGCACCAGGCGATCGACGCGGGCATCACCTTCATGGATAACGCGTGGGAGTATCACGACGGCGTGAGCGAGACGCGCATGGGGAAGGCGCTGGCCAATGGATGGCGGCAACGCGTCTTCCTCATGTCCAAGGTGTGCACGCACGGACGCGACGCGAAGGTCGCCATGCGCCAGCTCGAGGATTCACTGCGGCGCCTGAAGACCGACCACCTGGACTTGTGGCAGGTGCACGAGGTGGCGTATGCGGGGGATCCCGAGCGGCACTTCATGAAGGGCGGCGTCATCGAGGCGCTCGACCGCGCGAAGCGGAAGGGGCTCGTGCGCTTCGTCGGCTTCACGGGGCACAAGGATCCATCGCTTCACCTGCAGATGCTGTCGTACGGCTACCCGTTCGACAGCTGCCAGATGCCGCTCAACTGCTTCGACGCGTCGTTCCGCAGCTTCGAGCAGCAGGTGATCCCGGAGGCGACGCGGCAGGGCATCGCGGTCATCGGCATGAAGTCGCTGGGCGGCGAGGGCGACGCGGTGAAGAAGCGCGTGGTGCCCGCCGCGGAAGCGCTGCGCTACGCCATGAGCTTGCCGGTGGCGGTGACCGTGACCGGCATCGACTCCCTCAAGGTGCTGCGACAGAACCTCGGCGTGGCCCGTGGCTTTCGTCCCATGGGTCCACTCGAGCTGGCGCAGCAGCGCGCGAAGTACGCCCCATTCGCCGTGGACGGACGGTTCGAGCTTTACAAGACGAGCGCGAAGCACGAGGCGGACGTCGGACGGAAACAGCACGGCTTTCCGCCGCAGTCCGACCTGGGAGGATAGCCTTCAGTCCTGGAACGGCATGCACGTGATCGGGACGCTCACCACGCGATGCCGTAGTCCTCGCCGTGATTGCTCGATCCACCCCACATCGTGTGATGGGCGCGGTCGAACCAGATGGCGTTGATCGGACCTGACGTGCGCTCCTCCAGCAACAGCGTGTACCCCATCCGCTTCAGGGCGTCGCGCGTGGCTTCGGGAAGCGAGGTGGCGACGAGCATGCGCCCCGGCCGCGACTCGTGCGCACCGAACGATGAACGCATCTGGTAGCTGTTGAGGTTCGGCGCCTCGACGGCCTGCTGCACCGTCATCCCGAACTCGACGATGTTGAGGAAGAACTGGAGAAGATTCTGGTCCTGCGAGTCGCCGCCCTGCACGGCGAACGACAGGAACGGTTGCCCATCCTTCAGTGCCAGCGTTGGCGTGAGCGTCACGCGCGGACGCTTCCCCGGCTCGATCACGTTGAACGGACCATCCTTCGCGTCGGTGACGAAGCTCTGGGCGCGCTGGCTCAGGCCGATGCCCGTGTGTCCGGCGATCACGGCCGGCACCCAACCGCCGCTCGGCGTGATGGACACCACCCATCCCGCGGCGTCCGCCGCTTCGATCGAGGTGGTGCCGGCGTAAAACGATTCGGTGAACGCCGAATCGCGCTCGGGCGACGACGGCGTGGCCGGAACGACGCGATCCTGTTGGCCGCTCGCCGGCTGCGAGTCCGGGAGGGTGAAGTCGCTGTTCTTCCAGCTCGCGAGCAGCGACGCGTACGGATTGGTGCCGCCCTGGTAGGGATACGGATCACCCGGCTTGATGGAGGGATCGTTCCGCGCCGGGTCGATCAGCTTCGCGCGATCGCGCGCGTACGCCTTGGACAACAATCCCTTCACCGGCTCTTCGGGGGCGAAGTATGGATCGCCGTAGTAGAAGTCCCGGTCGGCGAAGGCGAGGCTCATCGCCTGATACACCGTGTGCATGTACGCCGGCGAGTTGTAGCCCATGGACTTCACGTCCACGTTCTCGAGGATGCTGAGCGCCTGCAGGAGCGCCGGACCCTGCTGCCAGAAGGGAAGCTTGTACACCTCGATCCCCTTGTACGTCGTGTGCACCGGTTCCTCGATGCGCACCTTGTAGTTCGCCAGGTCCTGCATGGTGAAAAGACCGCCGTCCTCCTGCGTGCCGCGCACGAGCTCGCGCGCGATGTCGCCACGGTAGAAGCGGTCGTACGCCGCGTAGATCGCGTCCTTGCGCGACTTGCCGGCCCGGCGCGCCTGCCGCTCCGCGTCCACCAGCTTTCGCCACGTCGCCGCGAGGTCCTTCTGCACGAAGATCTCGCCCGGCGCCGGTGCTTCACGCGTTGCGCCGGCGTGCGGGAGCATGATCGCCGGGGCGTACTTCCACTGCTTGATCCAGCTCTTCTGGCGCTCGATGGAGTTGGCGAGCTGCGCCTCGATGGGAAAGCCATCCGCCATCTCGATCGCCGGCGCGAGCACGTCGGCCAGCGACAGCGTGCCGTACTCGGCGAGCATCGTCAGCAGGCCGCCGACGGTTCCGGGCGTCACCGCGGCGAGCGGACCGTACTCGGGAGGAAACTTGTATCCCTTGCTCCTGTAGTACGCCGGCGTCGCACCCGAAGGCGCCACGCCCAGGGCGTTGATGCCGATCACCTTCTTCTGCCGCGGATCGTAGATGAGCGCCTGCGTCTCACCGCCGCACGAGAGGGTATCCCACATCGTGCAGCCGGCGGCGAGCATCGCCGCCGCCGCATCGACGGCATTGCCGCCCTTGGCGAAGATGAGCGAGCCGGCGGTGGCCGACAGTGGCTTGCCGGTGATCGCGAGCCAGTGCTTCGCGTGCAGGGGCGGCTTCGCCGTCGGCGCGCGGCGCGGGTCGGGCGCCTGCACGGCACGCGTCTGGGCGCGCAAGGCGAACGGCGCCGCGACGAGGACCATCGCGGCGAGGAGGCGGAGTCGGGATGTGATCGGCATGACCAAACATGCGCCCATGCGGGGCGCGTCGCCAAGCCAGGCGCGGCTCGCATGGCGCCATGGCGCTCGACCCGGGGCCGAGCAACTTTTCTCACCATGAAAGCCATTCGCGTGCACGATCACGGCGGCCCCGACGTGCTTCGCCTCGACACGGTCGCCGATCCGGTGCCCGGGCCGGGCGAGGCGCTCGTCCGACTCGAGTCCATCGGCGTGAACTTCATCGATGTCTATTTCCGCAAGGGCATGTACCCGACCGCGGTGCCGTTCACGCCGGGCAGCGAGGGTGCTGGCGTCGTCGTCGCGGTCGGCGACGCCGTGACGGACGTCGCCGTCGGAGATCGGGTGGCCTCGCAGAACTTCACCGGCGCGTACGCGGAGCTCGCGCTCGCGCGCGCCGACCGCCTGGTACCGCTGCCCGACGGGCTTTCGACGCGCGACGGCGCCGCCGGAATGCTCCAGGGGATGACGGCGCACTACCTCGCTGCGTCCACGCACACGCTGCAGGCGGGCGACTGCTGTCTCGTCCACGCCGCGGCCGGCGGCGTGGGGCTGCTGCTCTGCCAGATCGCCCGGCGACATGGTGCGTTCGTGATCGGCACGGTGTCCACCGAAGAGAAGGCCGCGCTCGCGCGTGACGCCGGCGCCAACGAGACGATCCTCTATACCCGGCAGGACTTCGTGGCCGAAGTGAAGCGCATCACCGGCGGGGCGGGGGTGCAGGTGGTCTACGATTCCGTCGGCGCGACGACATTCCTCAAGGGGCTCGACTGCCTGGCGCCGCGCGGGATGATGGCGCTTTTTGGACAAAGCAGCGGAGCCGTAGACCAGATAGATCCGCAGCTGCTCAATCGGAAAGGCTCGCTCTTCCTCACCCGTCCCACGCTGGCGAACTACGTGGCCACGACGGCGGAGCTGCGCTGGCGCGCGGGCGAAGTGCTCGGCTGGATTCGCGATGGATCACTCCGCTTGCGCATCGATCGCGAGCTGCCGATCGAGCGCGCGGCGGACGCACATCGCGCCCTCGAAGCGCGGCAGACGATGGGAAAAGTGCTGCTGCGTCCCTGACGTGCTCGCTCGTTACGCGGGTGGTTCCGCTTCGTCCCGATACATGCGCAGATCATTCGGATTTCTCATCGCGATCGCCTGCTCGGCCTGTTCGCGCCAGCTCGCCGTCGCCCGTCCTTCTCCCGCTGGCGCCGCACCCGGGCCACGCGTGGTGCTCGCCGGGGCGCCCACGCTTGGTCGGTCGGCGGTCTCGGGCAGCGACGC
>JBBQDE010000177.1:0-6195 GCA_038319425.1 Gemmatimonadales bacterium | reverse complement strand
ATACAGGCATCCACCGTTCAGGTCCCCGTTCCCCCACCCCCCCCGGTGCCCGGCGCCACGACCGTGTCGTCGCGCGTGCTGAACCCCGTGCCGATGAGCGCACAGGAGGTCGCCGGCCTGAAGGCGCGGCGCGAGGCATTGTCGGATCAGCTCATCTCGGCCGACGGTCGCCGGAAAGAGCTGTCGCGGCTCGCCCGTTCGGCCACCGGCGCGGACAAGGCGGGCCTGGAGCAGCGCATCGGCGTGCTCGACGCCCGCCTCGCGCGACTCGAGTCGGACATCGACGAGACCGGGAAGCTGCTCGCGTCCACGCCAGCCGCGCTGGCGTCCACCCGCGGCGCGCCGTCTTTCGGTTTCGCGAACAGCTCAGGGGACAACATGCGGAACACCATCCCGATCGTCGCCATTCTCTCCGTGTTCGTGTTCTTTCCCATCGCCATCGCCATCGCGCGCAACATCTGGCGGCGCGGGTCGCTGCCAAGGGCAACCGGCCCCGACCGCGAGTCGGCGCAGCGCCTGGAGCGCATGGAGCAGGCGATGGAAGCCATCGCGATCGAGATCGAGCGCGTATCCGAAGGGCAGCGGTTCGTGACGCGGCTGATGAGCGAGCAGCGCGACGGCAAGGCAGCCGTGGGCGCCGGCGAGGTGGCCGAGCCGCTTCGCGTGGGCGCCTCTGAAAAGGCGCGCGCCTAGCCGCGGCGGACTAGGGCTTCCAGCTCAGCGCGGACAACTCCTCATCCGAGAGCGCGAACCACTGCGCGGGATACTCCCGCACGCGCCGGACGGCGGTGTCGCTGGCGAATATCAGCGAGAGTCCCCGCCGACGGTCGTAATCGGCGAATGGCCGCTCCGACACCTGCCACCGCATACCATCACCATCGACGAACACCCGAACCGGAGCAGTGGGACTGCCGGCAAGTGACGACGCATCGCTCTTGGGATCTGACATCTCTCCTGACGCAAGGTGGTTTCGCGTTCGGTCGGCTTCGGAAGCACGCAAGCTCGCGATCCGTGTGCCGCGCGTCAATCTCGTGACCCTTACCGATACGCGGGGGACCGTCGTTGGTTCCCGCCGCTTCCGGGCCACATGATGCTCCGCTTCAGCGATCATTTCGCCCTCGTGTCCGCGTCCTACGCGAGCTTCCGGCCGCACTATCCCGCGTCGCTCTTCGAGTGGCTCGCATCGCGAACGGCGATGCACGAGCGGGCGTGGGACTGCGGAACCGGAAGCGGCCAGGCCGCGGTGGCGCTGGCGCACCACTTCCGTGAAGTGATTGCCACCGACCCCAGCGCGGCGCAGCTCGCGCAGGCCGTCGCGGCGCCCGGTGTGAGCTACGTCGCAATGAGCGCCGAGCGCTGCGCGCTGGCCGCACGGTCCACGGAGCTCGTGACGGTCGCCCAGGCGCTGCACTGGTTCGATCGTCCCGCCTTCTTCGCTGAAGTGGATCGCGTGCTCCGGCCGGGTGGTGCGTTGGCCATCTGGAGCTACGGCCTGCTCGCGATCGATCCAGCGGTCGACGCGATCCTGGATGAGCTCTACCGGGAACGACTCGGCCGCTATTGGCCCTCGGAGCGCGTGCTCGTGGACAGCGGGTACGCCGGGATCGAGCTCCCCTATCCGGAAGACGACACGCCGACGCTCTCCATGGATGCCACGTGGACCCTCGCGCAACTCGGCGGCTACCTCTCCACCTGGTCCGCCGTGGGTCGGTTCCGGAAGGCGCTCGGAGCAGACCCGCTGCCCGACGTCATGCGACATCTCGCCGCGGCGTGGGGTGCAGCCGAGACGAAGCGCGTACGATGGCCTCTCGTGGTGCGACTCGGACGAAAGCCTCTGTAACGCGTTCGAACATCGCTCGTCCTTCACGTGACACCATTGGCCGCATCCGACCGCCCGATCGCCGTGCGAAATCGAGCGTCGTCGCGATTTGCGGTTTTTCGTGCATTTTGCGTCTCGATCCCGATTTTCGAGACCAGAACATTGGACCGATCGCTGCGGTCCTTTTGGCCGAATCCGTGACGGGTTGGCTGAAATCAGGGCGATGGTGACCGAAGTGACCCGGCGCACAAGCGTGGCCCCGGCGTTGCCTTTCCAGAGCTTCGCATTCTCAGCTACACGATGCTTTCCGACGACGCTGCTCGGAGAGCGCGAGCTCGGCCTCCTCCCCTCGGTCTTCCCTCCCCAATGCGCTTTCCCTCGTTCGGCCTGCTCCTGTCCGGTGTCGTCGTCGCGTCCAGCGCCTGCTCGATCGACGCAACCGCACCGGCGTCGCTGGCGGCGCCGGCGAGTGCGGTGATGGCGAAAGGAACCCAAGCCGGCAATTGGCAGGACGGCCCTCGTTCGGGGTCGCCGCTCGTCTATACCACGACCATCGACCCTCGGCGCCGGAATGTGCTGCACTTCGGCGCGCACACGCTCGACATCGGCGAGAAGGCCATCTGCGATGCGCCGTCCGGGTACGGTCTCGCCCTGTTCGATCAGACGTGTCGCAGCGAGAAGTCGCGGGTCACCATCACGGCGGTAGTGCGGACCAGCACGGACGGCATGCCTCGCATCGACCTGCTGCCCGAGATTCGATTCAGCCCGACGTCCGTGGTGACCCTCACGCTCCACGTGCAGGGGCCCACCTTCGACGTAACGCAGCCGCGCATTCTGTATTGCCCGAGCGCGTCGTCGATCGTGTGCATCGACGAGTCACTGCTCGACCCCACGCTCGCCACCTTTGTCGACGCGCAGTCGCACACCGTCTTCCGCCGCATCAAGCACTTCAGCGGTTACTACCTCGATAATTGAGCATGCCCGATCGCGGGGGATGACGAGGGCCGCCAGCCACGTGTTCCGCTCGCGCAGCTTCCGTCGGACCACGTCGTCGTCCTTTCACCCCCTCGGCTCCTTCCGTGCCTCCGTCCTCTGACGGCTCCGCCCAGGCCCGTGCCCCGCACCTCCGCCTCCTGGACGCGGCGGCGGAGCACGCGCCCGCGCGCGCCCTGATCGAGGAAGCACGCACACTCGACAAGCTCGGCAAGCGCGCCGACGCGCGCGTGCTGTACGAGCGCGCACTGCACGGGCTGGAGGCGTCGTCGGCCGCGATCGCGTCCATGCTGCTGCGCTGGATCGCGAGCACATATGAAGTGGACGCCGACTACCAGGCCGCTGCGGACTGTGCGGAAGCGGCGGTCGCCATCGCGGAGCTGAGCGACGACCGCAACGCGCTGGGCCATGCCCTGAACGTGCTGGCCGCCGCCCGCTGGCGCGAAGGAGACCTGGAGCTCGCCCGGAAGATCTTTCAGGACGCCCTGCAGCGAGGCACGAGCACGACGGACCCGCGCCTGCACGTGGACGTCACGACCAACCTCGGCTCTCTCGCCAAGATCCAGGGCGACTTCCGGGAAGCGCTCCGCTATTACCAGGACGCCCTGGCACACGGCCGGCGCCATTCGTTGCTCGACAACATCGTCGGGACGCTGAACAACCTCGGCATCGCGAACATGGAGCTCGGCCGGCTCGACGCCGCCGAGGACGCGTTCACCGAAGCGCTCACGATTGCCAACGCGCTGGGTGGCCTGTCGCTGCGCATCGAGCTCGAGGTGAACTGCGCCATGCTCGCCATCGAGCGGCACGACTACGAAGAGGCGAAGCGCCGGTGCGACCACGCCATGTCGCTCGCCGCCCACCTTGGCGACGCGCGCGCCAACGCGGACGCCGAGAAGGTGTACGGCATCATCGCCCGTGAGACGGGCGATCTCGTCGCCGCGGAGCTTCACTTGCAGCGCGCCCGCAGCATGGGCGCGACAGCGCGCGATCTCACGCTCGAGGGCGACGCGAGCCGCGAGTTGGCGGAGCTGTACGGCCGGCTCGGTCGCAACCGCGAGACGCTCCAGGCGCTGAATCGTGCGCACGTGTGCTTCACCAAGCTCCGGGCGCGGCACGAGCTCGCGGACGTGGGGCGCCGCATGGCGCGGCTCGAGGGCGACTTCCTCGACGTGGTGCGGAAGTGGGGCGAGTCGATCGAGTCGAAGGATCACCACACACAGGGGCATTGCGAGCGTGTCGCCGATCTCGCGGGCGCGCTGGCGGCCAAGGCCGGGCTCGACGAGAACTCGCTCTTCTGGTTCCGCATCGGCGCGCTGCTGCACGACGTGGGCAAGCTGATCATCCCGGCGGATCTCCTCAATCGCCCTGGCCAGCTCTCCGACGAGGAGTGGGCGCTGGTGCGCAAGCATCCCGAGGCGGGCGTGGAGATGCTGGCGGAAGTGGAGTTCCCGTGGGACGTGTCGCCGATGGTGCGCAGCCACCACGAGCGCTGGGACGGGCGAGGATACCCGCAGGGGCTCGCCGACGAGGCGATCCCGCTCGCGGCCCGCATCCTGTGCATCGCCGACGTGTACGACGCGCTGACGACGGAGCGCAGCTACAAGCGCGCCTTTTCGCACCTCGAGGCGATGGAGATCATGCGTCGCGAGGTGGGGCACCAGTTCGACCCGCAGCTGTTCGCGCGGTTCGAGGAGCTGGTCCGCCGCGGCACGGTGAAGACGCCCCCGTCCGCGATGCGCGCGATCCCGGCGCGCCGGATCGGCGCGATGGGCGCGGTGACGATCTCCGAAGAGGACGACCTCACGGGCGCGCTAGTGCGGCGCGCCTTCGTGAACGTCACGGCCGCCGTACTCGCCGAGCGCCGCCGCACCAGCGCGCAGGTATCGCTCTTCGTCGTGGACGTGGACCAGTTCAAGTCCGTCAACGACACCTACGGGCACCTCACCGGCGATGACGCGCTGCGGTTGGTGGCGGGCGTCATCGCCGACCAGTTGCGACCGGGGCAGTACGTCGGGCGGTACGCGGGAGACGAGTTCGTCGTGCTGCTGCCGGGGTTCGATGCCGAGGCGGCGCGGTCGTTCGCCGACGAAGTGCGTCGCACCATCGGCATGATGCCGATCCCGCTGCGCGAGGCGAACGGGCAGGCGATCTCGGTGTCGCTGTCGATCGGCGTCGCCACCGCGCCGCTGCACGGCGAGACCTTCGAGGCGCTGTTCACGTCGGCGGATCGCGCGCTGTTCGAGGCGAAGCGCGCCGGCCGCGACCAGGTCGTCGTCGCCGCCACCGACCGCGATGGCCCACCCCAGCTCGCGTTCAGCCGGTTCGTCGGGCGGACCGGCGAGCTGCGCGCGCTGGTGTCGGCGCTCGATGACAGCGCGCGCACCGCGCCCCAGGCGCGCCTCGTGATCGGGGAGGCGGGCGTGGGCAAGTCCACGCTCGTGCGGCAGCTCCTGCCGGAGATCAGGCTGCGCGGCGCGGCGCTCGTGACCGGCCGCGCGCTCGAGAGCGAGAGCCGCCCGCCGTTCGGTCCGTGGGCCGAGCTGGTGCTCGGCCTGCATGAGATGGGGCTGGCGCCGTCGCGCCACTGGCCGTTGCTGGAGCGCCTGGTGCCGGCGCTGCGGCGCGGGCTCGACCCCACCTCTCCAGCGCCGCTCGAGCCGAGTCAGGGACATCAGCTGCTGCAGGAGCTGGTCGCCTTCCTGCGCGCGAGCAGTGACGCGCGCCCGCTCACGCTCGTGCTGGAAGACATGCACTGGGCCGATGTGGCGAGCTGGGACGCGCTGGAATACCTCCTCTCGCAGCTCACCAGCGAACGCATCTTCATCGCCATCACGCTGCGCAGCGAAGAGGCGACCTATGGCGTGGTGCGTGAGCGCCGCCAGCGGTTGTCGCGCGACGAGCGGCTGCGCGAGCTGCACATCGAGCGCCTGACGGCCACCGAGGTGCGCGAGTGGCTCCAGGCCGCGCTGCATCGCTCGGAGCTGGGCGACGACCTGTTGGAGTTCGTCCTCCGCCACACGGAGGGCAACCCCTTCCTCATCATGCAGCTGCTGCGGACGATGGTCGAGGAGCACGTCTTCGCCTATAGCGGCAGCGCGTGGGTCTGGACCATTCCGGCCACCCTCGCCCTGCCCGCGGGGATGTCGGACCTGGTGGGACGCCGCCTGTCGCGCCTGCCAAACGACGCGCTGCGCATCCTCGTGACCGCGGCGGCGATCGGGCGCACTTTCGAGCTCGATCTCCTGGCCGCCGCGGCCGGCGTCTCCATGGAGGCGGTGCTCGACGCGGTGGACAGCGGGCTGGCGAGCTCGGTGCTGGAACCGGCGCACGAGCGGGACGACGATACCTATCAGTTCGCGCACGCGCTGCTCGTCGACGCC
>JBBQDE010000176.1:0-6200 GCA_038319425.1 Gemmatimonadales bacterium | reverse complement strand
CAGGATGGGCGCCGAGAAGGGAAGCAGGGACATCGTGCGCGCCAGTCCGCTGCCCGGGTTGGTCATGATCGGCGTCATGAAGATCACCGACGACACCAGCAGTACCATCACGGGCATGGACGCCTGCTGCACATCCTCCTGGCTGTTCACCATCGCGCCGATGGCGGCGAACAGCGACGCGTAGAAGATGAAGCCGAGCACGAAGAAGAGCAGCAGGGCCAGCATGGTGCCCATCGAGAGCGACGGCAGCGCGCTAGCGAGCGCGCCCGCCATGCCAGGGCCGGCTGGTCGTCCGGCGGCACCCGCCGCCGCACCGGCCGCGACCGCACCGGCACCCAGCTTCTGCTCGAGCAGCGGCGCACCGTAGTATGCGAGCGACACCGACAGGGCGACCCAGGCGAGCACCTGGGTGACGGCCACCAGCCCCACGCCGAGGATCTTCCCCGCCAGCAGGATGTCGGTGCTGACGCTCGACACCACGACCTCGGCGACCCGCGTCGTCTTTTCCTCCATCACGCCACGAAGGATCGTCTGGCCATAGAGAACGATCATCATGTACAGCAGCAGCGCGACGACGTAGCCGAAGATGGCGTTCCCGATCCCGCTGCCCTTCTCGCGGCCGTTGTCGCCGATCTTCTCGGTGATCAGCTGCAGCCGCACGCCGGTGAGCATGGCCACGCGACGCGGATCGATCCCTTCGGTCTGAAGTCGCTGCGCGAGCACCTGCTGCCGGACGATGGAGGTGATCTGCTCCACGTCGCCGAGCGACGACACGTTGCGGCCGGCATAGCGCACCGAGCTGCCGGCGACCGTGCTCGAGTCGAGCACGAGGTAACCGCGCGTCTCCTTGTCGCGGACCGAGATCATCGCGCGATCCTCCTCGCGCGGAACGGCTGCCGCGTCCACCGACCGCACCCGAGGCGCCGGCGAGAGCGGGTACCGCTGCCGCAGCGCGCCGGCCACCAGCTCGCCCATCCCCGATTTGGTGGCGTCGATGACGGTGATGTTGGCCAGGTCGGTGGACGCCTTGGTCCGCGACGAGATGAGGATCGGGACGACGGTGATCATCGCGAAGAACACCGGGCCGAGCAGGGTTCCGACGAGGAACCACTTCGAGCGCACGCGCTCGAGGTATTCCCGCTTGAACACCACGCCCAGCTTGCGCGCGCTAGCCTTGTCCACTCATCCCCTCCTCGACGCCACTGGCGCCGACCTTCTCAAGGAAGATCTGGTGCAACGAGGGCTGCACGAGCTCGAACCGCAGAACAGGGGCGCCCGTCTCCATGACGCGGCGCAGCAGCAGCTGCGGGTCAGCGCCCGGCGCCAGGTTGATCTCGTAGAAGCGGTTCTGGTCATCCACCTTCGCGACGAGTGACCGATCGGCGAGCACATGGCCGATGAGGGCACGAGCGTCGCCGCCGACTGCCAGGGCGACGACGCGGCCACCGTGCGCGGCCTTCACGGCGCTCACGGCGCCATCGAGCACCTTGTCGCCGCGAGCGATGATGCAGACGGCGTCGCACAGCCGCTCGGCGTTGTCCATCAGGTGGGTGCTGAAGATGACGGTCTTGCCACGCGCCTTCAGGTCGACGACGGTGTCCTTGAGCGCCTGAGCATTGATGGGGTCGAGCCCGGAGAAGGGCTCGTCGAGGATGACGAGATCGGGATCGTGGAGCAGGGTACCGATGAACTGGACCTTCTGCTGCATGCCGCGCGAGAGCTCGTCGATCTTGGCCAGCCCCCAGTCCTTCTCGGCGGTCTTGAGCTGGAAGCGCTCCATCCACTCCTCGATGCGCTGCTCCGCCACCTTCGCGGGCACGCCCTTGAGCTCGGCCAGGAATCGAAGGACACGACGCACCTGCATCTTCTTGTAGAGGCCGCGCTCCTCGGGGAGATAGCCGATGCGGTCGGTCATCCCGTTCCCGAGGTGCGACTGCCCGAACAGCTCGATCGTGCCGCTATCGGGGACGATGATGTTCAGGATCATGCGGATGGTGGTCGTCTTGCCGGCGCCGTTGGGGCCGAGGAGGCCGTAGACGGCGCCGCGGGGTACCTGGAGCGACAGGTCGCGTACGGCGACGTGCTCCGCGTACCGCTTGGCGACATGCCGGATGTCGATTGCGAGGTCTGACATGGGGGCAATATACGGCTGGGGGCGGGGTTCGTTTCCAGAGCCGTGAGTCCGTCCCGGGGGCTGATCGAAGCAGAGCGTCTTTGGGCCCTTGCCCACTCCTTGTCTCCGCAACGACATTCGCCGCGTGCCCCGCTCAAGTCGCACATGATCGATCGTCCGGCTCACCGACTCGCCACCGCCGGCGTGGCGCTCGGGTCGCTGGTGCTGCTCGGTATCCTGGTGGTCCCGGTCGGTGTGTTGGTGCTCCGCGGCGGCGCGGACGGGGTGCGGCAGCTCGGCAGCGACCCGGAGCTGCGCGCGTCGCTCTCCCTCACGGCGGTGACCGCGACGGCGGCCACGCTGATCACCGTGCTGCTCGGCACGCCGCTCGCCTGGTTCCTGGCGCGCGATCGTGTTCCCGGTGCGCCGATCGTGAATGCGCTCCTCGATCTGCCGCTGATC
Organism: Gemmatimonadales bacterium; assembly: GCA_038319425.1. Classification (GTDB taxonomy): domain Bacteria; phylum Gemmatimonadota; class Gemmatimonadetes; order Gemmatimonadales; family Gemmatimonadaceae; genus AG11. The sequence goes on along the minus strand of JBBQDE010000176.1, from coordinate 3,625 downwards.
ATCCCCCACCCGGTGGCCGGCATCGCGCTGCTGCTCGCCTTCGGGCGCGCGAGCGCGATGGGCGGTGTGCTCGAGCGCGTGGGGCTGGTGCTGGCCGGCAGTCCGTGGGCTATCGGGCTTGCCATGTTGTTCGTTGCGGCGCCGCTGTACGTGAGCGCCGCCCGCGAAGCGATCGCACGCGTGGACCCGCGCTACGAGGCCGTGGCGCGCACGCTCGGCGATACGCCGTGGCGAGCGGTCTGGCGCATCACGCGGCCGCTCGCCGGTCGCGGGCTCGTGGCGGCGGCGGTGGTGATGTGGGCACGCGCGGTGAGCGAGTTCGGCGCCATCGTCATCCTCACCTACAATCCCAAGGTGGCGAGCGTATTGAGCTACGATCGCTTCAACGCGTTCGGGCTCGATGCAGCACTTCCCGTGGCAGCGGTGCTCGTGCTGCTCGCGCTGGTGCCGCTGCTCGTTCTCCGATCGCTGCGCGCCCGCAGCGCGCTCGGCGAGCCGGCCCGATGATCGAGGCCCGCGGCCTTGGCGCCCAGGCGGGCAGCTTCGCGCTCCACGACATCTCGTTCTCGCTTCCGCGCGGCGCGTGGGGGATCGTGCTCGGCCCCGCGGGCGCGGGGAAGACGACGCTGCTGGACACGATTGCCGGCGTGCGCCGCGCGGCTCGCGGGCAGGTGCTGCTTCGCGCCGCCGACGTCACCGCCGCGCCGCCGGAAGCGCGGGAGCTCGGCATCGTGTATCAGCACGGCTATCTGTTCCCGCACCTGAGCGTGGACGAGAACATCGCGTACGGCGCGCGAGACACCGCCTACGCGGCCGCGGTCGCCGAGCGTCTGGGCGCGTCGGCGCTGCGCGAACGGTCGGTGCGAACGCTGAGCGGCGGCGAGCGCCAGACCGTCGCGCTGGCGCGCGCACTCGCGACCCGGCCCGACATCCTGCTTCTCGACGAGCCGTTCGCCGCGCTCGATCCCCGGCGTCGCACGCATCTGCGCCGCGAGGTGCACGCCATGCAGCGCGAGCTCGGCATCACGGTGCTGCAGGTGACACACGACTTCGCCGAGGCAGGAACACTGGGCGATCTGGCCATCCTGATCGAAGGGGGACGGCTCGTGCAGGCCGGCCCGCCGGCAGACCTCTTCCGTCGGCCGGCGACGGCGACGGTGGCGGAGTTCCTCGGTGCCGAGAACGTGTACGCCGGCGTGGCCGAGCCGATCGCGCGCGGCGGCGAGACGGGGCAGGACACCGTGCGCTTTCGAACCGGCGCGCTGACGCTCGTGGCCGTGGGTGAGTACGCGGGTGGACGAAGCCACGCCGTGATCCGGGGTGAGGATGTCGTGCTGGCGCGCGCGCGCACCGGTCCCACCTCAGCGCGCAACGTGCTGGACGGCACCGTTGTCGAGGTAGCCACGGAGGGTTCGCTGGCTCGCGTGACGCTCATGACCGACGGCGTGCCGCTGGTGGCGAGCGTCACTTCGGGCTCGGTGACCGAGCTCGGCCTGGCCGAGGGCGTGGCCGTGGTGGCCACGATCAAGGCGACAGCCGTCCACCTCTGCTAGCGAGGGGTGCGCGGGCGTTGCTCGCGGCGGACGACGGTCGTCCTGACGACGTACGCCACCCAGACCAGAACCGCCGTTGTCGAGCCTTGCCGTCCCAGTCGCTCCCCGTTCGTCACGCGAGGAGCGCAATCACGCTGCGCCCACGGTTCTCGCCGATCGCACGTGGCGCGCGCCGGGACACCAGGCGGTCCTGCTCACGGTTCTCGCGATCAGCGCGGCGTACCTGGGCAACCACCTGTCGCGCGGGTGGATGCCGTTCGACGACGGAGCACTGGCGCAGAGCGCCGAGCGCCTGCTGCAGGGGCAGCTGCCGCATCGCGATTTCGACGAGATCTACACTGGTGGCCTCACGTTCCTGAACGCCGGTGCGTTCCGGCTGTTCGGAATCAGCCTCTGGTCGCTGCGCCTCGCGATGTTCGCGGTGTTCCTCGCCTGGGTGCCGGCGCTCTACTATCTGGCGGCGCGGCTCACCCGGCCGATCACGGCCGGTGCGGTCACCCTGCTCGCCGTCGTGTGGTCGGTGCCGAACTACACCGCGGCAATGCCGTCCTGGTACAATCTCTTCCTTGCCACGTTCGGCGCCGCGGCGCTGTTCCGAAACCTCGAGGACGGCCGACGCCGATGGCTGGTTGCGGCGGGAATTGCCGGCGGACTCTCCGTGCTCGTGAAGGTCGTGGGCCTGTACTACCTGGCGGGCGTGCTGCTCTTCCTCGTGTTCCGCGCCAATGCGATCGCGCGAGAGTCGGCCGGTCCTGGTGCGCAGCGCGGCAACGCCTATGCAGCGTTCGTGACGCTCGCGCTGGCGATGTTCGTGGCCGCGCTGGTGGCACTGGTGCGCAAACAGTCCTTCGCGCCCGAGTTGTACCAGTTCATTCTTCCCGCCGCGGCGCTGGCCAGCCTGCTCGTGCGGAACGAGTGGACGCTGGGCGCCGGTGGCAACCGTTCACGATTCGCGACGCTGTTTCGATTGAGCGCTCCGTTCCTGCTGGGGGTGGCGCTGCCGGTGGCGCTGTTCATCGTGCCCTATCTCGCGAGTGGATCGGTGGGCGCGCTCGCGTACGGCGTGTTCGTGCTGCCGATGCGACGATTCGGCATCGCGATCTCGCTGGTACCGTCGCTCACGACCGTGATTGCGTGCGTGCCGCTCGCGCTGCTCGCTGTGCTCTCCCGCGCGCTCGGCGGACGCACGGCGCTGGTCACGGGAGTGGCGGTCGCATTCGCATTCGCGGTGCTCGTCGTGGTGACTGGGACTCACCCGACGCTCTACCGGGCCGTGTGGCTCTCGCTGCAGATGCTGCTGCCCGCGCTGGTGGTGGCCGGCGTGCTCGTGCTCGCGCGAGATCGGGCGGCCGATGCCGAGGACCCGCTTCTGCGATCACGCACCATGGCGCTGCTGTGCGTCGCCGCGCTCTGCAACCTGATCCAGTTCCCGTTTTTCGTTCCGAACTATTTCTGCTACGTCGCGCCACTCGTCGCGCTTCCGGTGGTAGCGCTGTGTCGGTATCTCCAGCCGCGACGCGGGATCATCCCAGCGGCGGTGCTGGCGTTCTACCTCGTGTTCGCCATTGTGCGGGTGAACGACAGCACGCTCTACACGATGGGCATCTACTACGAGCCCTACCTGCGGACGATTCCGCTCGGCGTGGAGCGGGGCGGAATACGAGTGCCGGTGGTGCATGCCGAAGCGTACCGCCGGATGGTCGCGATCCTCCGCGCCCGCGCGAAGGGCGGCTACATGTGGGCCTCGCCCGACTGTCCGGAAGTCTATTTCCTCGCCGGGCTGAAGAATCCGACTCGCACGCTGTTCGACTTCTTCGACGATTCCACCGACCATACGCAGCGCGTACTCGCGGCGATCGAGCAGCACGGCGTCACCGTCATCGTGTTGAACGCGCGCGCCGCGTTCTCGCCGCCACCGTCGCCGGATCTCGTGGCCGAGCTGGAGAAGCGCTTTCCCTTCGCGACGAACGTGGGGCCGTACCCCGTGCGGTGGCGGTCGTGACGCGCCGGGGTCGCGAATGACCGGCCGCGCGCACGCCGGCGCCGTGCTGCCGCAGCCGGGAGCCGCGAGC
>JBBQDE010000175.1:0-6209 GCA_038319425.1 Gemmatimonadales bacterium | reverse complement strand
CGCGACGCACGCCCGATACTCGCTGACGGAAGCGAGCGGGCGCACCGCGATGGACGGACTCGCCACCGCGCTCTCGGAGCGCGCGGTGGGAGCGGATTCGTTGCGTGGGGCGGCTGCCATCGACGCGAGGCGGGACTAGGGCGACATGACGCGGTTCGTGACGCGGGCCGAACATACGATCCCGAACGGTATACCACAATGGTCGACAGGGTCCGGTTGCCTCGATCGCTTGCCGCGTTCCGGGGGGCTACCTAAGCTTCCGACCTATGGCCGCCAAGAAAGCTCGCCGCGCCCTGTCCTCGCCCGCCAAGGCCCGCCGCGCCAGCCCCGCGGAGGACTCGCCGCGCCAGGATCACGTGTCGCGCGCGTACCAGGAGCTCCGGCGCATCATCGTCTGGGGGCAGTTTCCCCCCGGGTCGCGCATCTCGGAGCGGATCGTCGCCGAGCGGCTGAAGCTGAGCCGCACCCCGGTGCGGAGCGCGCTGCACCGGCTCGAGCAGGAGGGCTTCGTCGCATCCAACGGTTCGGGGCGTGAGCGCCGCCTCATCGTGGCGCCGCTCACCATGCACGACGGGCAGGAGGTGTTCCGGATCGTCGGGCATCTCGAAGGACTGGCGGCGCGCACCGCCGCGGAGCTGCCGACCCCTCGACGCAAGGCACTGGTGCTCCGGCTTCGCGCCGTCAACGGTGCGCTCTCCACGGAGTCGAAGAAAAAGGGGAACGCCATCCGGTTCTTCGATCTCGACATCGAGTTCCACCGGCTGTACGTGGAAGGCGTCGTCGGCCCACGCCTGCTGACGCTCCATCGCGCCATCAAGCCGCAGAGCGAGCGCTACACCCGGCTGTACGTCAGCGTGCTTCTCGACCAGATCGCCACCTCCGTGCGCGAGCACGAGCGCATCGCCGCCTGCATCGCGCGCGGGGATCCGGACGCCGCCCAGCAGGCGGTGGAGACCAACTGGCGCAACGCCGCGGAGCGGCTCACCCACATCATCGCGCAACACGGCGAGCGGGGGAGCTGGAACGCCTGGGGGATCGAGTGAGGTGCGCCGGTGAAGGGGATTCCCTCCGCCCCGGGAGCGCTGCGATGCCCAACGCGCGATCACGGTCGTTGTATCTTCGTCGAACATTCAGCCAAGGCAGAACCATGCCCCTCGTCGTCGCCTCACGCATCGCGCGCCAGCTCATTTTCCTCGGCATCGCGGCCATCCCGCTTCTCGCGCAAACCTCCCGCGTCGATGAGCGCGTCGTCGATAGCATCGTCGCAGCGGGCATGAAGCAGCAGCGGCTCGTCGGCGCCTCCGTGGCGCTCGTCCGCGGCGGACGCATCGAGCTGATGAAGGGCTACGGCGCCGCGTCGCTCGAACCGTCCGTGCCGGTCGACACCGGCACGCGCTTTTCCATCGGCTCCGTGACCAAGGAATTCGTCGCCGCCCTCGCACTCCTGCTCCAGGAGGACGGCACGCTGTCGGTGCACGACACGCTCGCCAAGTGGTATCCGAAGCTGACGCGCGCGCGGGAGATCACCCTGCTCGACCTGATCAACCACGTCTCCGGGTATCGCGACTACTACCCGCTCGACTACGTGGACCGGGAGATGGCGCGGCCGACGACGGCCGAGCACATCATGACCGAGTACGCCACGATGCCGCTCGACTTCGATCCGGGCACGCGGTGGTCGTACAGCAACACGGGCTATACGATTCTCGGCCGCGTGCTGGAGCGCACCGGCGGCAAGCCGCTCGGCACGCTGCTCGAGGAGCGCATCTTCCGCCCGGCCGGCATGCGACAGACGATGTACGAGCCGACCCGACCCGAGCGGCGCGCCAACGGCTACGTGTCGTGGGCGCTCGGCGACATGGAGCCGGCGCTGCTCGAAGGCTCCGGGTGGATCGGCGCGCCGGGCGGCATCTGGTCCACCGCCGGCGACATCGCGCGGTGGGACCTGGCGCTGATGCGGCCAGGCTTCCTCACTCCGGCGTCGCGCGAGGTGCTCTTCGGCGAGCGCATCCTGCGCGACGGAACGCCCACCGGTTACGCGGGCGGGCTCTCCGTCGCGCAGAATCTCGGTCGCACGATATTCCAGCACGGCGGCGCCACCTCCGGCTTCTCGGCCACGAACGTGTTCATTCCCGCCGACACGGCAGCCGTCGTGATCCTTTCGAACACCGATCAGAACATCAGCGCCGGCCCGTTCGCGCGCATGGTGTCGCCGCCGCGGACGACGACCGCCGCGGCGCCGAGGCGCAGCCAGACGCCGATGACTCCGCCGACGCCCCGCGGCCCCGGGGCAGTCGCGATGGCGGTGAGTTTTTTCAACGATCTCCAGCGCGGACGCGTGGATCGGGGAACGCTGTCGGCGGACTACACCGCTTTCCTCACCCCCGCGCGGGTGCAGCAGGCGTCACGCACGCTCGCGCCGCTCGGCGAGGTGACCGGCGCCGAGCTTCAGGGCGTGTCCGAGCGCGGCGGCATGCAGGTCGCACGCGTGCGGCTCACGGTTGGAGGTCGGACGGTGAACACATTGATGTACCGCCGGCCGGATGGAGTGCTCGAGCAGTTTCTGCTCTGGTAGGTCGGGCAACCCTCGAGGTCGGGCCCCAGCCCTGTCGGGTAGCTGGACGACCTTCAGGGGCGGTAGCCAGGTCCATACAGGACCTGACCCGGCTTCGCTCCCGTATGTCGGCCGTGGTCGATCACCACGACTCCGTTCACGAGCACCCAATCGATTCCCGACGGCGACCGCGTCGGATCGTCGTACGTCGCGTTGTCGGCCAGCGTGGCGAGATCGAAGATCGTCACGTCGGCCCAGTGTCCCTCCCGGATGGCACCGCGACCCGCGAGGCGCATCCGCGTGGCCGGCCACGACGTCATCTTGCGCACCGCTTCTTCCAGCGTCAGCACGTGACGCTCCTTCACGTATTTGGCGATCACGCGTACGTGGTTGCCGTAGCTGCGCGGGTGGGGCAAGCCGAGCGCGTCGGCGGTTCCCGCGGCGAACGCCGCTCCCGCGTCGCTGCCGATGCTCGTCCACGGAAAGCGCAGGGCTGTCTCGATGTCGGGCTCGCCCATCATGTGATAGATGGCCATCACGCGCCCGTTCGCCTGCGCCACGATGTCCCACGCCACGTCCGCCGGGTCGCGCCCCGTCTCGCGCGCGATCTGCGCGATCGACTTGCGCTCGTACCTGGCGTTGGCCGGATTGCGCGCGTTCACCAGCACGACGCCTTCCCAGCCTCCCGCCGCCTCGATGATGTTCCACCAGCCCGGTGATCCGGTCTGGATCTCGCGCTTGAGCCGCGCCCGGATCGCGGGATCGGCGAGCCGGCGATTCAGCGAGTCGACTCCCCCCTCGTGCGCCCAACTGGGAATGGTCGCCTCGAGGCCGGTGCCGCCGGCGGTATAGACGTACATGTCCGCGGCCACATCCACGCCGCGGGCGCGTGCTGCCTCGATCGTGTCTCGCACGACGTTCATGAGCGTGCCCCAGCCGGGGCGATACGCGACCTTGAGGTGGAAGACCTCCACCGGAATGCCGGCGCGCTCGCCGATCTCGATCGCCTCGCGGACCGCGCCGACGACATCGGATCCCTCGCCGCGGATGTGGCTCGCGTAGAAGCCGCCGTACGGCGCAACGGCCTTGGCCACCTCCGCGAGCTCGTTCGTCGTCGCGTAGCTACTGGGTGGATAGATCAGCGCCGTCGTCATGCCCATCGCGCCGGCGCGCATTGCCGTATCCATGATCGCGCGCATCCGATCGAGCTCCAGCGCCGTCGGTGCGCGTGCGGACATGCCAAGCACCGGCACGCGCGCCTGGGTCTCGCTGAAGTAGCTGCCGAAGTTGATGCTGATCCCCTGCTGCTCGAGCCGGCGGAAATAGTCCGGAATCTGCGACGCCGGCACCGGCGTGCCGCCTTCGCCGCCGATCGCCGTCGTCACTCCCATCCTCAGCTTGTTCTCGGCGAGCGGATTCTTCGGGAGCACGCCGCCCGACTGGTCCATCATGTCGATCCAGCCCGGGGACACGTAGCGGCCGCGCGCGTCGATCTCCGTGCGGCCGCGGCCATGCACGACGCCGATCTTCGCGAACCGGCCGTCGCGGATGCCGACGTCGGCGAGGATCCACGGATTGCCCGCGCCGTCGAGCACTCGGCCGTTGCGGATGACGAGGTCGTAGCTCGAATCGCTCGACGCCCGTGCGACCGAAACCGGGGAGCCGACGGGAGCGACGCTCGGCACCGTGACCGGTGTCGTCGCGCAACCGCCCGATCCGAGCAGGGCCGCCACGACGACGCGCCGTGTGTACGTGCGACGCGAGGGACGAATTGGGCCGGTCGACGCCGGCAGGCGTTGAGCGTTCACGAACGAACTCCCGGTTGAAGGCGCTTCTTCCATACGAGGTATGCGGGCACGCCGACGAGCACGGCCGCGAGCCCGACCAGCGCCCGACTCGGCTGGGTGAACAGCGTGTTCAGCACGATGGCCGCCGACGCCGCCACGAACAGCACAGGCGTGAGCGGATAGCCCGGCACGCGGAATGGGCGTGGCATGTCTGGCTGGCGCCGTCGATAGACGAAGATGCTCAGCGCTCCCAGGCCGTAGAAGATCCAGCCCGAGAACACGACGTAGGTGAGCAGCTGCTCGAACGTCCCTGTGGCCGCGAGCAGGGCGGACCACGTAGAGCCGGCGATGATGGCGAACGCGGGAGTACGGAAGCGCGGATGCACTTCGGCGAGCTTCCGGAAGAACACGCCGTCGCGTGCCATCGCGTAGTACAGGCGCGGCGAGGTGAGCATGAGGCCGTTCGCCGCACTGAACATCGACACGAGGATCACGGCCGCGATCAGCTTGCCGGCCGCGGGTCCGAACAACGCCGTCACGGAATCCGCGGCCACACGCTTGCTCGCCTGTACTCCGTCGGGGCCGAGGGCGGCGATGTACGCGAGGTTTGCCAGCAGGTAGATGGCGATGAGTACGGCTGTTCCAGCGATGATGGCGCGCGGAAAGATTCGCTGGGGGTCGCGCGCTTCGCCCGCCGAGAAGGTGACGTACTGCCAGCCTTCGTACGCCCACAACACGCCGATCATCGCCAGACCCACGCCGGAGAGGAGTCCCGGCGTGAATGTCGCCGGCCATACGTGCACGCTGCTGTTGATTCCTCCGCCACGCGACAGGAGCGCCACGCTCATCACGAGGATCGCGATCGTCTTCACCCCGGTGCTCCAGTTCTGCACGCTCGAACCCTGTCGGGTGCCGCGCACGTTCACCGCGGCGATCACGACGATGACGAGTACGGCGATCACCTTCGACATCGCCGGCGTCACGGTCATGAACTGCCCGAGATATCCCGTGAACGCCACCGCGAGCGTGGCGACCGAGCCGCTGCTGATCACGAAGAAGGTGGTCCACCCGTAGAGGAAGGCGGGCAGCGGACCGAAGGAATCGCGGATGTAGACGTACAATCCGCCGGCGTCCGGGTTCGCCGCGCCGAGCTCGCCGTACGTGAGCGCGCCAAGCAGCGACAGGATGCCCGCCACCAGCCAGACGAGCATCGCGGTGCCGACCGCGCCGTCCGACTGCGCGAGCACCGTGGCGGGAACGATGAAGATTCCCGAGCCGATCACGGTGCCGATCACGATCAGGACGAGATCGGTGAAGCCAAGGGTACGCTCAAGGGTACGAGCTTCGGTCCGTGGTTGCATTTTCTTGGCGGGAGGGAGGATACCAGGTCGGGATGGGGGATCCACGTTCAGCGTTTACGGATGCCCGTTGCCCGTTTGGCGTTTCACATCGGAGGCAACGTCGTACGAAGCGGGATCGAGCTGGCGATGGATTATGGAGCGATGTCACCGGCGATGTGGAACGCGCTGTTTCCGCGAGTCGTTGACGTCCGCCGCACGCTGTGCGGTCAACGCGCCAAGGTGCTCGCCGCAACGCAGTGAATACTTGAAACGACGTGAAACGCGAAACGGTCAACCGACCACGGGAAACGCTAAACGTGGAGTCCCCTTCCCAACCAGGGCTTTCACCCTCGCGCCAGCTCTGCCGACGCCACCCTCGCCGCCTCCGCCAGCACTGCCGCCCCGACGAACAGGCTCCCTTCCGCCGCGTGGAACTGCGGCGTGTGCGCCGCGATCACCGGCTCGTTCGCCATCCGCGCGCCGATGCGCATGAAGCATCCCGGAATGCGCTCCATGTAGTACGCGAAG
>JBBQDE010000174.1:0-6228 GCA_038319425.1 Gemmatimonadales bacterium | reverse complement strand
TCGCGCTGGTCCTGACCTGGGTGGCCGTGGCTGCGTGTGGCCGCGAGTCGGTGCCAGCCGCACGGGCGGCGGTGGCGCTGCCAACCGTGCTCGTGGAAACCATGACGGTGTCGGCGCCGCTGTCGCTCACGTCGCAGCTGTTCGTGGAGCACGATGCGGTGGTGGCAGCGCGCGCGTCGGGAATGCTCGAACGATTGGGTGTCGACCTCGGGGTTCGCGTGGCGGCGGGAGAGCCCATCGGCCAGGTGGAGAGCGCCGGACAGGCGATTGCACTTGACCAGGCGACGGCCGCCCGCGACCTCGCCGAGCGCGCGGCGGCGCGCGCGCGCGCACTCTCGAAGACGAATGGCGTCACCCCGGCCGAGCTGGAGCAGCTCGAACTCCAGCACGCCCAGGCCGAGCTGGCGGTGCGCAAGGCTCGTCGCGACCTCGAGCTCACCCGGGTGGTGGCGCCGTTCGCCGGCATCGTGACCGCACGCTACGTCCGCGCTCCACGGCTCATCGCCGCGGGTGACACGCTGGTCCGCATCGCCGAGCTGTCACCCTTGCTCGCGCGCGTGCGCATCCCCGAGCACGCGGCCACGTCCGTCCGCATCGGCGAGCCGGCGGTCGTGAAGATGCTCGACGGCGGCTCGGTGCCGGCGCACGTCGCCCGCCTCTCGCCCGCCTTCGATCCGGCCAGCGGAACGCGAGAGGCGGTGCTCCAGGTCGAGGGAAGCTCGCTGCTGCTCCCTGGAGCAAGCGTGCAGGTGCGCCTGGGCCGTCAGCAGCGACGGGTGCTCGTCGTGCCGCGTAGTGCGGTGAGCGCCGAGGGCTTCGTGCTGGTGGTCGACCGCGATCGCACCACCATGCGCGCCGTCACCCTGGGAGAAGAGCTGGAGGGCGGACGCGTCGAGGTATCGAGCGGACTGGCGATCGGGGAGCGGATCGTGCGCTCGCCGCAATCATGAGAGCGGCGTGAGCGGGATTCCGCATTCACGGCGATGAGCGACGCCCGCCCGCACCTGCGCGGCGACCTTCGCTTCGTGGAGCAGGTCTTCCGCGGCGAGGCGAGCTACGTCGTCAAGGATCCGAAGACCAACAAGTACTTCCGATTCCGTCCGGCGGAGACCCGCGTGCTGCGCTGCCTCGATGGCACGCGCACCGCCGCCGACGTGGCCGGCGCGCTCGCCACGCAAGGCATGCGGGTAACGGCGGGCGCGGTCGACGCGTTCTCGCGCACCTTGATGGAGGCCGGCCTGCTGGACCGCTCGCTCGTCGAGCGCACCACCCTGCAGCTGGAGCGCCTTCGGGCGGAGCGACATCATCGGCGCAGATCGCCCCTCCTGCGCGGCGACCTGCTGCGCATCCGCCTGTCGCTCGGTGACCCGAACCTGCTGTTCGACCGCACCATCCCATACCTGCGCTGGTGCTTCGGTCGGCCATTCCTCGTCGCATCCGCCCTGCTCTTCGTTGCGTATTTCGTCATCCTCGCAGCTACGTGGAACGAGCTCTCCACCGCGATGGCCGCACGCTACTCGCTGGCCACCTTCACACCTGGCAGCCTGGCCCTCCTCTGGCTCGTGTTCCTCACCGTCACCACTCTTCACGAGCTCGCTCACGGCTATGCGTGCAAACACTTCGGCGGAGAAGTGCACGAGCTCGGGGTGATGATCGTCTTTCTCCAGCCCGCGATGTACTGCAACGTGAACGACGCGTGGAGCTTTCCCGAATTGCGCTCCCGCTTGTGGGTCACGGCCGCCGGAGGGTGGATCGAGCTGGTGCTGGCGGGTGTCGCGGCGCTCGTGTGGCTGGTGGTGGCGCCCGACACGCTGCTGGCCGACGTGGCTGTGGCGACGATGATGGTAGCCGGCGGGCTGACGCTGCTGGCCAACGGCAACCCGCTGCTGCCCCTCGACGGCTATTTCGCCCTCACGGATTATCTGGAGATTCCCAACCTTCGGCTCCGCGCGCTCGCCTACGTGCGCTGGTGGCTGATGCGGCACCTGCTTCGCGTGGACCAACCGGAGCCGGTGGTGACAGAGCGCGAGCGGCGCGTCTTCCTGATTTACGGCACGCTGGCCGCGCTCTACATCGCGTTCGTGTTGGCGCTCAGCCTGCGGCTGCTGCTCGGCTGGCTGCATCGCACGCTCGGCCTTGCGGGCGTGGTGCTCACCGTGGGAGTGATCCTGTACCGGAAGCGACGCCCGCTCTCGAGCCTGTGGCACGCGGCGACCGTCTCACTGCGCAACAGGAGCGGCGAAGGCGCATCAGGGCGGCGCTGGCGTCGCTGGTATTTGCCGGTGGCCGGGACTCTCGTCGTTCTGCTCGCCGTGCCGAGAGAGCATCTCGCGACAGGATCGTTCGTCGCCGCACCGGCCCGGCTCCAGGTCGCCACCGCGCCCTCGGACGGGGTGATCGCGGAGGTGCTCGTCGACGAGGGGACGCGCGTCGACGCCGGCGCGCCACTGCTGCGCGTGCGCAACTTCGAGCACCTGCACGCGCTCGTCGCCGCGTCTCGCCGCGTCGACTCCCTGGCCGCGATGGAGGCGCGTGCGCGCGCACAGGGGCGCGCGGCCGCGGCCGAGCTGTTGGCGACGGAACGCGCGAGCGAGGCGAGCCGACTGGCCGCGCTTCAACGGCTCGCCGCGGCGGCGACGGTGCGAGCGGTCTTCGCCGGCACCGTGTTCACGGCACGGCCGGGCGAACTCGTCGGTCGCCGCGTCGTCGCCGGACAGCCGCTCCTCGCCATCGGCGACGCCGATTCGGTGGAGCTGCGCGTGTCGTTCGCCAGCGAGGGCGCCACGCGCGTGCAGGTGGGACAGACGGTGCGCCTCGTGTCCGACGCGGACGTGGCCCATCCCACACGGGCCGTGATCGCGAGCAGGGGTGAAGCGGCGAGCCCTGGCGCAGTCGAGGCGCGGGTGCGCCTTCCCGCCGACATGCCCTGGCATCCCGGCGTCCACGGACAAGCTCGCGCCGAGATCGGCCGGTCGACGTTGCTCGGCGCCGTCGTGCGCGCGGTCCGGATGCGACTCCGGGGCGACCTCCTGCTCTGACCGGTGTATGCCGTGATATCTTCGATGGCATTACCTCTTTCACCGGATCCTCGTTCATGCCCTCCACTTTCCGGACGCTCCTCGGCGTCCTGTCGTGTGCCATCGCGCCGGCGGTCGCGCCACTCGCGGCGCAGGTCGCTTCCTCCCCGACGACCGCGGCGCCCATCCCGCGATTCGACGACACCGGCGTCGGCGACACCTCCATCTTCGCGCCGTTCGACCTGCCGCCGGGCAACCTGTTCCGTACCGGCTCCGGCGCCCCCGGTCCGATGTACTGGCAGAACCACGCCGACTACGACATCAAGGCCTCGCTCGACACGACGACCAAGACGCTGACCGGCTCGCTGCGGCTGCGCTACACGAACCGCTCGCCCGACACCCTTCGCTTCATCTGGATGCAGATGGAGCAGAACGCGTTCAAGGACAAGTCGCTCAACTCGTTCATCTATCCGCAGGAGTCGCGCTTCGGCGCACGGGGATTCGAGGGGGGCGATGTGATCGAGAAGTTCGAGCAGGTGCTCGCGGGTCGCGCCTCGCGCCGCGCGAACGTGACGCGGCGCGACAACGGTACCGTGATGAAGGTTGATCTCGCCGAGCCGCTTGCGCCCGGCAAGGCCGCGACGTTCGACATCGCGTGGCACTTCCTTATCCCCGAGCACGGGGCCGACCGCATGGGCCGCGAGGGCGCGCTGTACGAGCTGGCGCAGTGGTATCCGCGCGTGAACGTGTACGACGACCTGCGCGGCTGGAATACCGAGCCGTACCTCGGACAGGGCGAGTTCTACCTCGAGTACGGCGACTACACGGTGGAGATCACCGTACCGGCCGGATACACCGTGGCCAGCACGGGCTCGCTCACCAATCCGCGCGACGTGCTCACCCCCACGGCCATCAGCCGGCTGGCGCAGGCCGCGAAGTCGGCGACGCCGGTGAACATCGTCACCCTCGACGACATTCGTTCGGGAAAGGCCCGACCGGTCGCCACCGGGACTCTCACGTGGAAGTTCTCCGCGAAGAACGTGCGCGACGTCGCCTGGGCCGCGTCACCGGAATACCTCTGGGACGCCAGCAGCTGGAACGGCATCCTTGCGCAGGCCTACTATCGTCCGTCCGCGGTGGACCCGTGGAAGGACGCCGCCGACATGACGCGCATGTCGCTCGACGAGTATTCCACGCGCTGGTTCAGGTATCCCTGGCCGCAGATGAGCGCGGTGGAGGGACCGATCAGCGGCATGGAGTATCCCATGCTCGTCATGGAGGCGAAGAGCGCCGACAAGTACGACCTGTACAACGTCGTGACGCACGAGATCGGTCACAACTGGTTCCCGATGATCGTCGGCTCCAACGAGCGGACGCATATGTGGCAGGATGAAGGGTTCAACACCTTCATCAACACCTTCAGCGAAGCGCGGCGCTATCCGGAGAAGGGCGATCAGATGACGCGCGCCCTCGGCGAGCGTACCTATGTGGAAGGCGCCATGAAGACGGGCGTGGACGTGCCCGTGGACGTGATGCCCGACCGCATCGACTCGCGCCTGCTCGGCCTGGCGGCGTACGTGAAGCCGAGCGTGGGGCTTCAGCTGCTGCGGCAGGAGATCATGGGCCCTGCAGCGTTCGACGACGCGTTCCGCACCTACATCGAGCGGTGGGCCTACAAGCATCCCTCCCCTGCCGACTTCTACCACACGATGGAGGACGTGGGCGGGCGCCGGCTCGACTGGTTCTGGCGCGAATGGTTCCGCGAGAACCCGCATTTCGACCAGGCGATCGACAGCGTGTCGATGTCGCGCACTGGCGACGTGAACACGGTCACCGTCCAGTATGCCAACCGCGCGCGCGGCGTGCTGCCGATCCACGCGCGTTTCTCCTTCAGTGACGGCTCGACCGAGAGCTTCGACTATCCCGCCGAGGTGTGGAGTCGAAATACGGTGCGCTACCAGCGCAGCTACGACTTCCACGGCAAGACGCTGACACGGATCGAGCTGGACCCGGACAAGCGACTTCCCGACGTGGATCGCTCGAACAACATCTGGGGCACGAGCGCGGCGGGACCGCGTCCGTGACGGTGGTTGGCACGGCGTAAGTCGTTGTACGGAGGGGGCGACCTAGGGTTGGGTCGCCCTTTCCACAACAGTCCGGTTGGCAATCTTTTTGCGCATTGTGCGATTATGCGCATTAACCTTAGGTAGACGCAGCGAGCGCGCCAGCAGGACGCCAGCCGGGCGCCGCTCCTGCATGACCGGTGGCGCAACCCGCGAACCCAGAGTTCATGACGGACGAGCGGCGATTCGAAGAGCTGTTGGCGGAGTTCGAACGGGTCGGGGTGGATCTGCACAGCTTCCCGGCGGGGATCACGGTGCGTCGCGAGGAGGCGATGCGGATCCTGCAATCCCTGCCCGACCATTCGGGTCCCGCCGCCTTCCTTGCCCGCATTCGCGAGGTGCAGCAGTCGCGCACGCCGCCCGGCGGAATCGAGCGTCAATCGCTCGAGGCGCGAGACTGAGCGAGCACGTCGAGCTCGGCGACCAGCTCTGCGCCGAAGTAGTACGCGAGCTCGCTCTGCGCCATCTCGTAGGCCGTCGGTCCGTCACCGGCGCACACGAGTGATCCGTCCACGAGCTCCTCGGAACAGAACAGGGCGCCGTCACCGAACGTCACGGGGAAGAGCGAGCTGACCATCGGCTTGATGTCGTGGTAGTCCTCGTCGCGCGACAGTGCGAAGGCATGCAGCGCGCAGCCGCGCGCGCCGCGGATGAGGAAGACGCAGCCGCCATCGACCACGGCGGTGCGCGTCGCGGCGCCGCCCGGAAAGTCGGGATCGGCAGTGACTTCGGGACGGAACCAGTGCTCGCGCCCGATACCGACGATCGGCTCCAGTGCATCCGCGTGCGTAAGGATCCGATCGCGCTCCACCATGGCCACGTCCACACCGTGCTGACAGCAGGAGTCGTGGCAGAACGAGCACTTGAGGCAGAGGCCGAAATAGCGCCGCTGGAAGATGGCGGGATCCACCCGGGCGATCACCGGAGCACCGCCGCGCGCCGCGTACGCGCGCGAAAGGGGGAGCGTGATCAGGCGGCGCTCGTATCTTCGGCCCCGCTCGCAGGCGAATCGCCCGCTGGCGCGTCGCCGGCTGCCTGGCCACCGCGAGCCGAGCCGTTGCGCCGGCGGCCGCGGCCGCGGCGCCCCT
>JBBQDE010000173.1:0-6245 GCA_038319425.1 Gemmatimonadales bacterium | reverse complement strand
GAGCCACCGCGGCCCAGGGTGGTGGTCACGCCGCTGCCCTGCGCCGAGCCGATGAATCCACCCATGACTGGAATCTTTCCCTCGCGCACGAGCGGCATGACCAGCCGCTGCGCCGCCTCGCCGATGGCGTCGATCTGCGGCTCCGCGCGCGTGTAGTTGGCATCGGTGATCATGACGTGCCGTGCGTCGACGTGCTCGGCCGGAAGCCCATGCTTGCGGAACGCCGCCACGACGAGGACCGACGAGAGCTGTTCGCCGAGGGACGCGATGGCGTCGAGCGAGCGCGGCGTGAGGTCGCCAAGCGTTCGCAGCGCTTCGGCCAGTGCGGCGAGCTCGTCGAACATCGCCGAGAGCTCGTTGCACACCTCGTCCGCATCCGCGCCGTCCAGCAGGCGCTCCGTCTGCGTGAGGTGTCGGTCGCGCAGCCCTTCCACCGCTCGCAGTGCGCCGATCAGCTGGCCCTTCGCCGACTGCTCGGCGATCTGCAGCAGCTGGTTGGTGGTGCCACCCAGCGCGCTGACGACCACGACGGGCTGCCGGTCGCGACGGCCGGCGATGATCGACGCCGTTCGGGCGATCGCCTCCGAGTCGCCGACCGACGTCCCACCGAACTTGCAGACGATCACGCGCCGCCTGCCTGGCCGGTCGCGACGAGCAGCTCGGCGTTCAGCACGGACGCGCCCGCCGCGCCGCGAATGGTGTTGTGCCCCATCGCGACGAGCTTCACGTCGAACAGCGGGTCGTCGCGCACCCGCCCAACCGTCACCGTCATGCCGCGGCCGGCGCCGACATCGCGGCGCGGTTGCGGACGATCCGGCTCATCGGTCACGAGCAGCGCGCGGGCGGGCGAGCTCGGGAGGTCGCGCGCGCTGGCATCGCCCCGCCACTCGCGCAATACGTCGAGCGCGGCCGACGCGCTCACGTGCTGCAGGAAGTCCACCGACAGGCAGACCGTGTGGCCATTCTCCACCGGCACCCGGTTGGCGTGCGCGCTGATCGTGATGTCCGCCGGCTCGATGCGTGTGTCGGCGCGCCGCCCGAGCATCTTGCAGATCTCCACCTCGATCTTCGCTTCCTCATCCTTGATGTACGGGATGACGTTGCCGAGGATGTCGAGCGACGGCACACCCGGGTAACCGGCCCCCGATACCGCCTGCATGGTAGCGACGAAGAGCCGGTTGATGCCGAAGGCTTCGTGCAACGGCGCGAGGGCCATGACCGCCATGATCGACGCGCAGTTGGCATTGGTGACGATGCCGCCGCTCCAGCCACGCTTCGCCCGCTGCACCTCGAGCAACGCCAGATGGTCCGCGTTCACCTCCGGGATCACGAGCGGCACGTCGTCGTCCATGCGGAAGTTCTTCGCGTTGCTCAGCACGAGCCGCCCTGCGCGCGCGAACGCGAGCTCCACGTCGCCCGCCACCGACGAATCGAGCGCGGAGAACACGAGACGCGACTTCACCTGTCGCGGGTCGCACGCCAGCACGGTCATGCCGCGCACCTGCTCCGGCATCGCATCGCCGATCCAGCGCGCGGCCTCGGCATAGGGCTTTCCCGCCGAACGTTCCGATGCCGCGAGCTCCGCCAGCTGAAACCATGGGTGATCGGCGAGCAGGCGAATGAAGGTCTGCCCCACGGCGCCGGTGGCGCCGAGCACCGCCACGGGGATGCGCTGCGTCGGTGCGGTCGGCGTCACGCGGCCAGCACGGTGCGCGCGATGCGCTCGTAGGCATCCACGGCGTTGCGCAGCTCTTCGACGTCGATGAACTCTTCCGTCGTGTGCGCGACGTGGATGGAGCCCGGCCCGAACAGCAGCGGCGTGCCCCAGCGGCTGAGCAAGGGGATGTCGGAGGTGTATGCCATCGGTGCCACCTCGAAGCCTGGAATGACGTGGAAGTGCTGCGCGGGAATGTGCGAGCCCCACTCCAGCTCGGCCTTGCCGTGCGCCCACTGCGTGACCGCCGCCCGCAACGGCGCCACGTCACTCACCAGGCGGAACATCAGCTCGGACTCGCACAACGACGGGATGATGTTCGCCTCCGTACCGCCGTGAATCGTGCCGATGTTGACGGTGGTCTTCCCAAGGATCGGGTCGGTGGGCAGCGGGAGCGACTTCACGGTGGGCAGCAGCGCGAGCATGGGTTCGATCGCGGAGACGCCCAGCTCCGCGTACGCCGAGTGCGCGGCTCGTCCGCGGGTACGCACGACCACGCGCTGCGATCCTTTCGCGCCGGACGCCAGCTTGCTCTCCGTCGGCTCCCCGTTCACGAGGAAGCGGCTCGTCGCCGGCAGGTGGTTCGCCGCGCGTGCGCCGTCCGACCCCTTCTCCTCGCCGACGACGAGCAGCAGGTCGATCCGCTTCTCTCCTGCGGCGGTGAGACGCTCCGCCGCGCACATCATCGCGGCGGCGATTCCCTTCGCATCACAGGACCCGCGGCCGTACAGCCGGCCGCCCTCCAGCCGCGGAGGCAGGTAGGGCGGCACAGTGTCGAGGTGCGTCGAAAAGGTGACGCCGCCTCCCGCGCGGGAGGCCCAGACATTCGCGCGTCCCTTCGAGACTTCCTGGGTGGTGACGTTCCATCCGCGCGACACGAGCCAGCGGGAGACGAAATCCACTGCCGGCCCTTCGGACCCGGTGGACGATTGCAACGCGAGCAGTTCCGCGGCGAGCGCGACGACGTCGGTCATGTGCAGAAAGTAGCCGACGGAGCGTGACGACGGGAGGATTGCTCGGCGACCAGACCATCGGAGCGACCGTTGGCGAAGGCACACCCGACTCGGTGTGCCCTCGCGCGAGGCCGTCAGGCGATCACGCCGTCCGCTCGGCGGAGGCGCCAGCGGCGGTGCTGATTCCGAGTCCCGTCGTGTCTCCCTGGCGCACGAGCTCGACGAACAGCTGGCTGCACAGACGATTGGCCTCCTTGGCGTAGTCGTCGTGATCGCGCTCGCCGTGCTCGCCGATCTGCACCAGCCGCTGGATGCCGAGCTGCTTGCCCGCTTCGCGGAACGTCTTGAACGTGTCCTCGCTCTGCCGCGACGTGACGATGTCGCCGACGAGGCGGAGGAAGTCGCTCTCGCGTGCCGCGTCGGCCAGGTCGCGCGCCGCGCCGAGCGCCTTGCCCAGCAGCTCCTTTGCGACGCCCGTCTGAGCGCCCAGCTCCCGCTGGTAGTCCTCGAGCATCTGCTGGTGAGCCGCTGCCTTCGGCAGGAATTTCGCGCACAGCGCTCGGAAGCGCTCGTCATCGGCCTGCTTCTCGTGGTCAACGAGATTCTGGACGAACGCCTTGTGCTGCATCACGGCGTTGTTGACCTGGCTCTTCAGGAAGTCCTTGCCTCTGTCCATCGACGCCTCCTTGGTGAAGTCGAGATTCGGGGCTCCGGGGTGCACACGGCGCGCCATCGAACCCGCCAACACGCGGTTCACAGAAGTCGCGCCGCGAGAGCGCGACGACCGCGTCAGAGCTCGCCGGCCAGCACGCGCCGGCGGATCTCCGAATAGTCAATGGGCAGCGCCTGTCCGGCCTCGACGGCGAGGTCTTCCACGGCGTTCAGCAGCACGCGCTTGAGCCGCCGACCTCCGTCACCCGTGGGCAGTGTCCGGATCGTCGCGGCGAGGAACTGCGCATCGACGAGATATTCGGAGACGGCAGGTGTGCTCGCCGGAGCGACCGTTGCCGCCGACGTGCGCCCGCCGGCGGCGAAGCGCGTGGAGGTGTGCTCGCGAGCCCTTGACAGCGCGGACGGCTCGACGGCGAGGGCGACGGCTAGGCGTTCCCGAAGCGAGTTCGTGAGCTCCGACTTGCCGGTCATCACTCGCCACAGTTGCTGGCGTGACGTGCCCGCATGGCGTGCGAGGCGCTGCTTGGAGACGCCGCATTCGATGCGAAGGATCTCGAGCCGCTTGCCGAGCTCGGTCAGCTCCGGAGCGCCACTCAGTATGTGCGACTCGCTCGCCATTTTCGTTGACATACGTTGCCAATTTCCCTAGATTGCAATACCGAAAATATCCCGAAGCGATGCGACGTCCGTTGCGGAGTCTAGGAGCGAAGGTGGTCAAAGTCAAGAAACGGTCAGCACTTATGGGCATTCGTAACGGGAAAGGAAAGCAGGCCACCGCAACCAGCAGCACGCGCTCGGCGAAAGTCACCGCCGGAGCGCGCCATCGTTCGGCCGAAAAGGGAGGGATCGGATCTCGAGCGAAGCACGGGCAGGCAGGAGCGAAGAGACAGGGCGCACGACCATCTGTCGCGAAGCCCGCGTCCGCCAGGAAGCGTGCGCCGGCGCCGTCGGGTCCGGTGATTCGCATGGCGGTGCGTGCGCTGGACCCGCGGGTGAGATGCGGAGCGGCGACGACGGTGCAGTTTCTGTTTCGCGTAGACGAAACGGTTGACGGGCGCGTCAAGGCGCACCTCGTGTTCTTCGATCGGCACGGCTGGTACTGCGAACATGGCCGAACGTGCCCGGCCGTCGCGCACGCCAGGAAGCATGGTGGACGTATCGCGCGAGCCTCGTGACGTGGCTCGCACCGGACTGACAATGAAACGCAAGGATGAGAGACCGATGATTGCGAGACACGAGAATCAACGAGACACGATCGACCTCTGGGCGGCGCTCGCCGCTCCCCTCCCGGCCGGAGTCATCTCCTGGCGGCAGGACGGGCGCACGATCTCCCGCGACGGCCGATACCTCGCACGCTTCGTGGCATATGTCGAGGCCAACACCGTGCGCGAGCGGCTCGATAGCGTCGTGCCGGGCGAATGGGACCTGACCCTCGAGCTCCTTCCCGTCGTCACCGTGCTGGACGAGGATGCCACTCACGGCGCGTGCTCCTTCAAGGCGCGCCTTCAGATCCTCGGCGTCATTCGCGAGGACGTGGGCACGGGCAAGGACTACAAGCAGGCCGCCACCGACGCGTTCAAGCGCGCCGCCGTGCGGTTCGGCGTGGCGCACGAGTTGTACGCATACGATCAGAACTGGGTGCCGATGGATGGTGACGGCAAGCTCGCACGGCCGACGGAGGATCCCGCCGCGGCGTACGCACGGCGACATGGACGATCGAAGCCGGCGCTCGTCCACGATGCATCCAGGTCCGCCACGCGAGGCGAGCACGCGACGGTGCCGTTCCTCCCTGCCGCGGATGGAGGCGTGGCCGACGCCGGCGCCGTGGAGGGCACGAGCGGTGAGCCGACCTGTCCCAAGTGCGGTGGCCGGGTGTGGGACAACCGCATGACGAAGCGGAATCCCAAGGCGCCCGATTACAAGTGCCGGGATCGGTCGTGCGATGGCGTGATCTGGCCGGCAAGGAGCGAGACGCCGTCGTTCCCGCTCGACGAGAGTGCGGCGAATGCGGGGCTGCCGGCTCGGGTAACGGAACTGCCCGAGGAGGTTTTGTTCTGAGCCTGAGCGACCGGACGGGGCGACGAGGGGCGGGCGCGCGATGCCGGGACCGGGGATCGAACCCGGATGTCCTTGCGGACACAAGATTTTAAGTCTCGCGCGTCTGCCAATTTCGCCATCCCGGCGCGCGTCCATTCACGAGAAACGGGGGAGCGTTCGCTCCCCCGTTTCTCGTTCCCTCATCGCTCCCGAACAGAGCGGGAAACGGGACTCGAACCCGCGACCCCAACCTTGGCAAGGTTGTGCTCTACCAACTGAGCTATTCCCGCACGCCGAGCGAATATAACGTCTGGCGCCGGCCGGCGGGAATAGGTTCGTCGCGATCCCGAACGATTGCGGTTCGTGGATCCAACAGCGCTCAGCCCTTCACACCCAGACCGTGCACGGCATACCACGCCGTCGCGGCGAGCAGGCCGGACAGCGCCGCATCGCCGCCGTTGGCGAGCGCGACCCCCTGTGCATCAACCACCTCGGCGGCGACACCGTCATGAAGTGGCGCGCGACGAAGCCACTCGAGCACCCCTTGGGTATCGGGGCCAAGGAGGCGCGCGATCTGGCGCACCAGCAGCTCGTCCGCCGTCGGGATGGCCTTCACGGTGCGGCGGAACAACGAGTCCTGCCGGTCGATCGCTTCGAACATCGGGAGCCAGAAAGCGCTCGCTGACGGTTCGTCCTCCACAGTCGACTGGCCGGCGAGATCGATCGCGGCGCTCAGCTTCCCCTTGGGATCGCGGTCCGGGGCGAAGTGACGGCGTATCGCGGCGCGCACGGCGGGCCGGGTCGACAGCAGGGCGTCCCAGTCGCGCACGGGCGAGCCGGCGCCGTGCAGTTCGGAAGAGCCTCGGGGA
>JBBQDE010000172.1:0-6246 GCA_038319425.1 Gemmatimonadales bacterium | reverse complement strand
CTCGAGCGCCGAACGAAGTGCAGCCAGCTGTCCTGGGTGATCCACAGGCCGACGACGATCGCCGCCAGCACCGCCAGACATCCCGCCCGCTTGAGACAACCCATTCGTCAGCATCCTCCAAGTGGCGCCGTGTGCAGCCGGCTGTATCGACTTCCGCCCGGGCCCGCCGTTCGCTCGAGCAGTCCGAGTGCCCGCACTTCCTGCGATGCGGCGTAAGCTACGCGCCGCGCCGCACGGGCGAACGGTCTCGCGCGGTCGAGCCCGAGCGGCGTCCGCACCCGCGCCAGGGTAATGTGCGGACGAAAGGGGCGACCTTCCACCTCGAACCCGGCCGCGCCGCACGCCAGCTCCAGATCGTGGTGCAGGAGCTCCAGTCGCGGATCGGCCTCGACACCGAGCCATACGACGCGCGCGCGCCGAAAGTTCGGGAACGCACCGACACCGCCGAGAATCATCTCGAACGGGCCGTGGCCCGCGGCCGCCGCGGAGGCGGCGGCGGTGAGCCTCGCAGCGCCGGCGTCGTCCACGTCCCCCACGAACTTCATCGTGAGATGCAGCCTGTCGGGTGGCACTCACGCGAGCGACGGCTCGGCAGCGCGGAGCGGCGCAATGGCATGATCGAGCGCTGTGCGCAGCGCGTCGTGCAGCTCAATCGCGAAGAAGAGGCGCACGGACCCCGGCTGGCTGGGCGGTGAGCTCCACAGCCACGTGCGTGAAGCCGTGCTGGCGCGCCAGGGCCAGCACCTGGCGCCGCGATTCGAGGCTGACCAGCGCCGCAAGTTGGGCAGCGTCCGCGGCCATCACCGCGAGACCGGCCCGCGACTCCACGGCGCAGCGGAGGCCCAGCACGGCGAGGGCCGCTCCGAACGCCGGCGCGTCTCCCGCTTCGTGGCCGCTCACGCCACGCTCACACCGTGCAGCACGTTCAGCGATCCCGAGCGGAACCCGCGCAGATCGATCGCCACACGCGCGAATCCCGCACCTCGCACCGCGGCGGCGAGCCGGGCAGAAGGCTCCGCCGCCAGCCACGCCTCGAGCGCGTCCGGCGAGAGCTCGATGCGCGCGAGATCGTCGTGATACCGCACACGCAGGTCGCCCTCGATCCCGAGGTCGCGCAGTGCACGCTCGGCGCGCTCCACCTGAGCGAGGCGCTCGACCGTGACGCTGGTGCCGTACGGCAGGCGCGACGACAGGCACGGCGAGGACGGCTGCTGCCATGTCGGAAGTCCGAGAGCGCGCGAGCGCTCACGAATCTCCGCCTTCGTGAACCCGAGATCGGCGAGCGGGCTGGCGACCGCGTGTTCGCGCGCCGCTTGTGCACCCGGCCGGTGGTCGCGCAGATCATCGGCGTTGGTGCCATCCACGACGGTCGTGTAGCCGCGGGCACGCGCCACCGGCACGAGCTTCTCCCATAGCTCCGTCTTGCAGAAGTAGCATCGGTTGCTGGGGTTCGCGGCGTAGCGTGGATCGGCAAGCTCCGCGGTATCCAGTTCGAGCACGGCGACGTGGAATTCGTCGGCGACACGCCGCGCCGCGGCCCACTGTTCCACGGGATACGATGCGCTCCGTCCGATGATTGCCAGCACACCGTCAGCGCCCAGGGCGCGGCGTGCCACCACGGCGAGGAAGGCCGAGTCCACTCCCCCACTGAAGCCGATCGCGACGCGGCCGCGCGCCACCAGCCATTCAGCGAGCGCAATCTCCTTGTCGGCGGCACGGGATCCGGCATCGCGAGGCATGCGTCGCAAGCTATCGGGGCCGCCGCTTACATGGCAGGGCGAAGATGACGCAACGTGCCGGCGCCACTCAGTCGGCCACCGCAGTGAGACCGACACCGACTGAGGCGCTGGTGCTGCGCGGACGGTAGCCGAGCGCTTCGGCCACGCTCGCGCTGTGCACCGTGGCTTCGTCCTGCAGGTCGGCGATGGTGCGCGCCACGCGCAGCACGCGGTGAAAGGCGCGGGCGGACAGATGCAGCCGCTCGCCCGCGCCAGTGAGGAGGCGCCGCGCCTCTGGCTCGACGCCGCCATGCGTCTCCAGCCATCGGCCCGGTGCGCGCGCGTTGCAGCCGCTGCCCCCGTAGCGGAGACGTTGTCGCCGGCGCGCTGCTTCCACGCGGGTGCGCATGACGGCCGAGTCGTCGCCTCGCTCGCGGGTGGAGAGCTCCGCCAGCGGCACGGCCGGCACGTTGACGTGCAGGTCGATCCGGTCGGCGAGTGGTCCGGAAAGGCGGGCGCGATAACGCACCACGTCTGCGGCAGGACAGACGCAGGGATGGCCGGGATCACCGGCGTGGCCGCATGGACAGGGATTCATTGCGGCGGCCAGCGCGAAGTGCGCGGGAAAGCGGACCGACGCGTGGGCCCTCGCGATGACGACGCTGCCGTCCTCCATCGGCTGGCGCAACGCCTCGAGCACCGAGCGGGGAAACTCGAGCAGCTCATCGAGGAAGAGGACGCCGTGATGCGCCAGGCTCACCTCACCCGGGCGGGGCGACGAGCCGCCTCCGACCAGTCCCGCGGTGGAGATGGAATGATGCGGGGCGCGAAATGGACGATCGGTGAGGGCGCCCGTCGCGGCGTCGAGCATGCCCGCCACCGAATGCACGGCAGTGACCTCGAGCGCTTCGGCATTGGTGAGCGGGGGAAGGATGCCGGGCAGCCGGCGCGCGAGCATGGTCTTCCCCGCACCGGGCGGCCCGACCAGGAGGATGCCGTGTGAGCCCGCGGCCGCGATCGCAAGCGCGCGCTTCGCCCCTGCCTGACCGGCCACGTCGGCGACGTCGAGCACCTGATCGCGCGAGGGGCCAGCCGACCGCGCCACGGGGACAGGCAGCGTTCCGGACTGCAGCCAGTCCACCAGCTCGTGAAGTGTGGCCGGCGCGGCGAGGCGCAGCCCATGTACGAGCGACGCCTCGCCCACGTTCGCCGCCGGCAGCACGAGAGTTGGGTGAACGCCGCGATCGATGCTCACGCGCCGGGCGATCGAGAGCGCACCGCGAACGGGACGCACGGACCCGTCGAGCCCGAGCTCACCGATAAAGACGCACTGTTCGACGCTCGAGGCATCGAGGATTCCCGTGCCGACGAGCAGCCCGAGCGCGATCGGAAGGTCGAAGGCCGTCCCCTCCTTGCGAACGTCGGCCGGGGCGAGGTTCACCGTGACGCGCCGCGGCGGCACGCTGAATCCCGCGTTCACGAGCGCCGCCCCCACCCGTTCGCGGCTCTCCTTCACCGCGTTCGCCGGCAAGCCGACGATCATCCACTGTGGCAGGCCAGGCGCCACGTCCACCTCGACGGTGACGTCGTATGCGTCGATTCCCAGCAGGGCAGCGGAGCGGATGGCGGCGAGCACTCGCCGATCATGCGCAGGATCCGTCGAATTCATCACACCGATCCCTTGCGGATGTGCGCGCTACCTTGCCAATTGCCCGCGGCGCGTCTCGCAGTTTTCGGTGGTTTCATGCAGGACGCAGTGGCCGGAGTCGCCGCCTCGCCGGTGCATCACCTGTCAACTATCGCATAAGTTGTTGCGTAGCATGCAGTTATGCTGGCGGACCCAAGTTGCGTCGCGGTGGCATCGGCACTGCTTTAGAAGGGAACGGAATGTCAGCCCACTCTGCCGCCAATCTCTCTTCAAGCGGCGAGTCCCTCCTCGCGACCGGATCCTTTCCATGCGTCTCTCCCGGAAGGGTTTCACCCTGATCGAACTGCTCATCGTGATCGTGATCATCGGCATCCTTGCCGCGATCGCGATCCCGAAGTTCGCGAATTCGAAGACCAAGGCGTACACCGCGGCGATGAAGTCCGACCTGAAAAATCTCGTGGTTGCGGAGGAATCGTTCTTCGCGGACTCGCTCTATTACCTGCCGTACATCGACACGACGAAGCTGCGGTTCAGGCCTTCATTGAGCGTGAGCACGCCGATCATCCAGCTTGGCTCGGGCTACTGGACGGCGACGGTGACGCACTCGCAGATCGCGAACTTCACCTGTGGCATCGGCGTGAACACCCCGAACACCATCGTCCCGACGGCGGGCGAGGGCGAACCGGCGTGCAAGTGACGGCGTGACACGATGCGGGGATGACGAAGGGCCCGCCGGACAGCTGCCGGCGGGCCCTTCGCGCATCACTGAAGACCGGTCCGGACAGCTCGCGCGACGCCCTCAGATTCCCAGCCAGTAGCTGGCCTTCACCTGGAACACGTTGATGGGCCGGTCGCGGAAGAGCGCCGAGCGATCGCGCTGGAAGTCGAAGTCGCCGAACGAGTCGGAGCCCGAGCGCTCCTGGTCCAACGAAGAAGAGCGTAGACCCCGGTCGATATTCCCAGCGCACCACCGCCGTGCCGCGCAGCGAGCGCACGTTGAAGTCCGGGTTGTCCACCGTGAATTCCGCCGCCGGCCCAGCCCCGTCCGGATCGATGCGGTAGCGCTGGACCTCGCCCGTCGCCTTTCGTTCGGCCACGAGGGTGCCGATGTCGCGGCCGTAGAGCAGCACGTCTCCCGTGCGCGGCGCGGCGTATTCCTTCATGTCGGCGTAGCGCCCGCTCGCGAGGAACGGCTGGGCGAACAGCTCGAGCGTCAGCGTAGGCGAGAACGTGGCGTTCAGCCGTGTGTTCATCGACAGGCTGTGCTGATCCAGCTCGGCGAACACATTGCGCAGGCCGCCGAAGCGCGTGTCCGTGGCGTCGGTGATGTTCGTGACAAATTGCTTCGCTTCGATGCTGCGCGAAAACGATGGGCCGAAGCTCAATCGGATGTTCTCGCGCGGCTTGATGATGAGGTTGGCGTACCCGTCGCCCGCCCAGCCGTCGTCCGAGATGTCGCGCGCGTGATCGCCGCCGAAGTCCCACGCGATGCGCTGCCGAGAGTCGTCGCGCGAACGGCGCGCCAGACGACGTTGTCGCGGTCAGTAGCGGAAGAAGAACATTCCGCGCTCGCGCGCGCGCGGCAAGTACAGGGACGAGCCGCCGGTGGGGGTGCTGCCGTCGGCGCGCAGGACCCGCTTGTCGAAGCGCGACACCATGCTGTGGCTCGACACGGGCGCGTGCTCCGCGACGTACGGGCCGGTCACGACCGCGCAGCCTTGAAGAACCGCCGCGCCGGCGAGAGCGACCCCGATGACCAACAGACGTGTCTTCACGTTGCCCATGTGCTCACCTCGAAGTGGTTGTGTTTGGGCGACCGGACCTGTTCGTATCCAATCGAGCACGCACATGCTTCGCCGCAAGGCGGGGCCGCGGCGGGTGATCGCGCCCGGCGGCCGGTGCGACCGACGGTCAGCTCGCGCTCGACTTCGGCAGGATGAGGCTGAACGTGCTCCCCAACCCTTGCTCACTCCGGAGCACGATGTCCCCCTTCATCGCGCGCGCCGCCTCACGACTGATCGCGAGCCCGAGCCCCGCCCCGGACGTCGTGCGCGTGAAGCCCGAATCGACCTGGAAGAAGGGCTCGAAGATGCGTTCGTGCAGCGCCGCGGCGACGCCGATGCCGCTGTCCGCCACGTCGATGACGACGTCGGCGCCGCGGTCGCGGCAGGACACGGTGATGCTCCCGCCAGCGGGGGTGAACTTCACGGCGTTCGAGAGCAGGTTGGTGAGGATCCCCGCGAGGTGGTCGCGATCGGCGTACACCGTGAGGCCGGCGAGCCGGCAGCTGGACTCGTAGCGCAGCGCCTTCGCGCGAACCTGCGGGAGCACCGCGCCCTCCACGGCTTCGAGCAGCTCGTCGAGCGCCACGCTTGCCGGGCGAAGATCGAGCTTCCCCGCCTCGATGCGAGACATGTCGAGCAGGTCGTTCAGCACCGACAGCAGTCGCTCCTGATTCTGCTTGATGCGCCGCAGCGCATCGCCCTGTTCGGCGGTGATCGGCCCGTAGATCCCGAGGTCGAGCGTATCCGTCCAGCCAATGGTCGCGTGGACGGTTTGCCGCGTCTCGTGGGACACCTTCGCCAGGAGATCGCTCTTCGCCTTGTTCGCGCGCTCAGCCTCCACGCGCGCCTGCATCGCCGCGCGATACAGTCGCGCGTTGTCCACCGCGACTCCGGCGCGGCGCCCGAGCTCCTCCGCCAGCACGCGATCGCGCTCACTGAAGTGCCGACTGGATTCGGTCATGCACAACGTCAGGGCGCCGAGGATGCGTCCGCGCGCCTGCAGCGGCACAATGAGGACGGACGCGATGGCGAACCGCCGCATCAAGTCGAGGTGCTCGGCGTTCCGTGCCGTCGACACGATCATCTCATCCGTGAC
>JBBQDE010000171.1:0-6289 GCA_038319425.1 Gemmatimonadales bacterium | reverse complement strand
ACGCTCGCGCTGCCCGAACTGCGGGCACCAGCTCGCATGGTTCGAGAACGTGCCCGTCATCAGCTGGCTCGTGCTTCGTGCGCGCTGCCGCTGCTGCGATGAGCCGATCTCGGCGATCTATCCGATCGGCGAGATTCTCGTCGGCATCCTGTGGGCGGCGTGCGTCGCCCGCTGGGGCCCGTCGTTCACCGCGCTACGGGTCGCCACTTTCCTCACCATCCTCACGGGCGTCGCGCTCACCGACCTGCGCCACTATCTCATCCCGGATGGCTTCACCGTCACGGGGCTGATCTGGACCCTCGCCACGGCGCTCATCGCGCCGTTCCTCGGGGAGACGCTCCTCTTCGCCGGACCGTACGACGCCCTGATCGGCGCGTGCGCCGGCGCGGGACTCATCGCGATCGTCGGCTGGCTCGGTGAGGCGGCGCTCAAGCGCGAGGCGATGGGGATGGGCGACATGACGCTGATGGCATTTGTGGGAGCGGCCCTTGGCCCCGCGCGCGCCATTCTCACGGTGTTCGTCGCTGCCGCGATCGGTGCGGCGGTGTTTCTCGCCGTGGTCTACCCCATGGCCTTCATCCGCCGCGGACGCGTGGCCACGCAGACAGAGCTCGCCCTCGGCTCCGCGCCGGTGGAGTTGCCACTCGTGCCGTTCGGCCTCTTTCTCGCCCCGGCCGCAGTGGTGATGCTCCTCTGGGGTGACCAGCTGATCGATCGCCTGTTCCTCGGCATGTGATCGAATAGCACCGGGTCGGGCGCGCCGATTTCGCGCCAGCGCGACCCGGCAATACCTTTCGGCATGATCGACGACCTCCGCCCGGAAGGGTCCGCCCTCGGCCGTTTCACACGCGATCTCACCGCGGACGCCCGCGCCGGACGGCTGGAAACGGTGCGCTGTCGGGACGAGGAGATCGCCCGCACGATCGACATCCTCCTTCGGCAGGGCAAGAACAATCCTGCGCTCGTCGGGCAGGCCGGCGTCGGCAAGACGGCGATCGCCGAGGGGCTCGCGCTCCGCGTGGCCGAAGGGAACGTGCCACTCGCGATGCGCGACCTCCGCCTCCTGTCGCTCGATGCCGTCGGCCTGCTCGCGGGCACGACGTACCGCGGCCAGTACGAGGAGCGGCTGCGCGCGCTCGTGGCGGAGACGAGCGCCGCCGGCGACGTGCTCCTGTTCGTGGACGAGATGCACAATCTCATCGGGCAGGGCAGCGCGAGCGGGTCGGCGATGGACGCCGCGAACATGCTCAAGCCCGCGCTCGCGCGCGGTGAGTTCCGCATGCTCGGCGCGACGACGGACGAGGAGTACGAGCGCTGGATCCTCGGCGATCCAGCCCTCGAGCGCCGGTTCCAGAAGATCGCCGTCCGCGAGCTCTCGCCGGCCGAGACCCTCGAGATCCTGCGCACGCGCATCCCGTCGCTCGCGCGACATCACAACGTCGTGATCACGGATGCCGCGGTGCGCGCTTCGATCGAGCTCACCGACCTCTGGGTAACCGACCGCCGGCGTCCTGACAAGGCGATCGACGCGCTCGACGAGGCGTGCGCGCATTCGCAGGCGACAGCCCAGCTCTCGCCGAAGGCGGAAGCGCTCATCGCGCGCCGGCGCGCGTGGGATCGGCAGAGCGCCAAAGCGTACGGCGACGCCGCACGGCCTGCCCAGCCACAGCAGCTGGATCGCATGGCGCGCGACGGCATGGCGGTGCTGGAGCG
Source organism: Gemmatimonadales bacterium (assembly GCA_038319425.1). Lineage (GTDB taxonomy): Bacteria > Gemmatimonadota > Gemmatimonadetes > Gemmatimonadales > Gemmatimonadaceae > AG11. The sequence goes on along the minus strand of JBBQDE010000171.1, from coordinate 4,576 downwards.
TATCGGTGCGGAGCTGGAGGCGGCGTTCGTGCGGCCACCCGCAAGCGCGCCGTCGGCCGCACCAGCCACCGCGCCCGCGGGAAGCGGCGCTCCGGTCACGCGCGCCGATCGCGCGACCCTGGACGTGGAGATCGAACGGCAGCTTCAGGAAGAGGGAATCGTGGTCCGCGGCCACGACGTGGCGCGCGTCGTGGGGCTGATGACGGGACGGAGCGTGGAATGGGAGGAGTGATCGGATCGCATGGGACTCGTGTCGCCGTGCTGCTGCTGGCAGGGGTGGCGGCAGCGTGCCGAGGTGGCGCCGAAGGCAACGGACCCTACGCCCGCGAAGTGGCCGACGCGGTGCCGCGAATCGAAGCGGCGACCGGCATGAAGTTCAAGCGTCCGCCGCGGATCGAGGCGCGGAGTCGCGACGAGGTGCGCCAGTTCCTCCTGAAGAAGTTCGACGAGGAGACGCCGGCGCAGGAGCTGGCGGGCGAGGAGGCCGCGTACAAGCTGTTCGGCTTCCTCCCCGATTCGATGGATCTCCGGAAGTTCCTCCTTGCCGTGCTGAACGAGCAGGTCGTCGGCTACTACGACCCGGCGACGAAGGTGCTGTACGTGGTGCAGGGCGCCGACGAACAGACCGTGGCGATCACCGTCACGCACGAGCTGGTGCATGCGCTGCAGGACCAGTACGTGAACCTCGACTCCATCCAGCAGGCGACGTCGGACAACGACCGGCTGACCGCGGCGCAGGCAGTGATCGAAGGGCAGGCGCAGTTCGAGCAGCTCTCCATCATGCTCGGCGGCTCGGACAACGTGGCGCTGCGCGTCGGTGGGCGCGACAAGATCCGCGAGATGATCCGCGAGAACCAGAGCGCGATGCCGGTGTTCGCCACGGCGCCGATGATGATCCAGGAATCGCTGCTCTTTCCGTACCTCAGCGGCGCCGATTTCGTGCAGCGCTTCACGGAGAAGCGCGGCACGGCGAGTCCGTTGGCCGACATGCCGCGCTCCACGGAGCAGGTGCTGCACACACCGGCCTTCTTCGGGACTCCGCCGGATGAGCCCAGCACGGTGACGTTGCCGGCGCCCAAGGGCGCGACGAAGGTCTACGAGAACGGCCTCGGCGAATTCGGCACGCGCCTCTTTCTCTACCAGCACCTCAAGGACATGCAGGATGCGGCGCGCGGCGCCACCGGGTGGGACGGCGACCGCTACATGGTAGTGCAGGGCGCCGGCGGGCGCGGCATCGTCTGGGCGTCGGTGTGGGACACCGACCTCGAGGCGGCGGAGTTCTCCGACATGCTCGCGCGCGTGACGGCGAAGCGCACCGGCTCGGCCGAGACGACGGTGTCGGGCGGCGCGAGCTTCGCCGCCAAGGGGCGCACGACCCGAATCATCGCGCGCCCCGCCGGCGACCGCACGCTCATCGTGTTCAGCGACCTCCCCGATGCGATGAGCGGCGGCGTCATCGACGCCGCCGCCATCAGGGTCACGACGCGCTGATCGCCGCCGCTGCTTCCGCGTCCCGTTCCTTCATCACCGGGAGCGTGGCGTAAGTCTCCGGCGGGGTCGGCACCGCGGGCCGCTCGGCCGGTGGAGCGTCGCCGTCCGAGGGCTTCATCAACGCGAGGCGGAGCACCTCGTCCATCGTCGCGACGAACGTGAAGGCCACCTGCTTCTTCACTTCATCGGGCACGTCGCGCAGGTCCTTCTCGTTCGACGCCGGCATGATGAGCTGGCGCAAACCGGCGCGGTACGCCGCCAGCACCTTCTCCTTCACGCCGCCGATCTCGAGCACCTTGCCGCGCAGCGTGACTTCGCCCGTCATCGCCACGTCGCGCCGCACGGGACGCTGCGACAGGGCACTCGCGATCGCCAGCGTGAGCGTGATGCCGGCGCTCGGTCCGTCCTTCGGGATCGCGCCCGCCGGCAGGTGCACATGCACGTCGAATTCCTTGAACGCCGAATCCGGGATGCCGATCGCCGCCGCGCGCGAGCGCACGTAGGAGAAGGCGGCGTCCACGCTCTCGCGCATCACGTCACCGAGCTGGCCGGTGACGGTGAGCCGACCCTGACCCGGCATCCGAAGCGCCTCGATCACCATGAGGTCGCCGCCGCTGGCCGTCCACGCCAATCCGGTCACGACGCCGATCTCCGGCACGGTGTCCGCCGATTCCACCGCGTAGCGCGGAATGCCGAGCACTTCCTCGACCTTCTCGGCGTCGATCACCCACGCGCCCTCTTCGCCTTCGGCTTTCTTGCGCGCCCGCTTGCGCATGATCGCCGCGATGTTGCGCTCAAAGTTGCGGAGCCCCGCCTCGCGCGAGTAGCGGTTCGAGATGAACGAGAGCGATTCGTCGGTGAACTGGATGTCCTTGTCGCTGATGCCGTGCTCTTCGAGGAGCCGCGGCAGCATGTAGCGCCACGCGATCTCGACCTTCTCCTCCACCGTGTACCCGGCGATGCGGATGACCTCCATCCGGTCGCGCAGCGGGGCGGGGATGTCGAACAGGTTGTTGGCCGTGCAGATGAACAGCGCGCCCGAGAGGTCGAAGGGCAGGTTGAGGTAGTGGTCCACGAACTCGTCGTTCTGGCTGGGGTCCAGCACCTCGAGCATCGCCGCCGTCGGATCGCCGCTCGGGCCGCCGCCGGACATCTTGTCAATCTCGTCGATCATCAGCACCGGGTCCTTCACCTGCACGCGCCGCAGCGCCTGGATGAGCAGTCCGGGCATCGCGCCCACGTAGGTGCGCCGGTGTCCGCGGATCTCGGCTTCGTCGCGCACGCCGCCCACGGAGATGCGATAGAACTCGCGCCCGATCGACGTGGCGATGGCTTCGCCGAGGGAGGTCTTGCCCGTGCCCGGCGGTCCGACGAAGCAGAGGATGGGCCCATGCGGGTCGCCGCCGCGCAGCTTCCGCACGGCGAGGAACTCGATGATCCGCTCCTTCGCTTCGCTCAGCCCATAGTGCTTGTTGTCGAGCGCCTCCTCCACCTTCGTCAACGCGATCTCGTCGTCGCCCGATCGCTTGTTCCACGGGAGCGCGAGAATCCAGTCGAGATAGGTGCGAATGACCTGGTATTCGCTCGATGCGGGGGAGAGCTGTCGCAGCCGCTCCGTTTCGCGCCGCGCCTCCTGCCCCACGCGCTCGGGCAGCTTCGCGTCGTCGATCTTGCGCAGCAGCTCCACCGCCTCCTTCTCGCCGGGATCCGCCTCACCCAGCTCGGCCTGGATGGCGCGCAGCTGCTGGCGCAGGTAGAACTCGCGCTGGTGCTGCTCGATCTTGATCTCGGTCTGCCGCTTCACGTCCTCCATCACGCGGGCGCGCGAGACCTCGCGCTCCAGACGGTTGAGGATGAAGCGCAGGCGCTGGCCCACATCGAGCCGCTGCAGCACCTCGTCCTTGTCCGAGATGCGGAAGTTCATGTTCGTCGCGGCCAGGTCGGCGAACCGGCCTGGATCCGAGACGTTCATCTTGAGGATCGCCGGCACCTCATCGGGGATCCGGTCCACGAGCTCGGCGAGCGTCTCGGCGGCCGAGATCACCCGAGCGACGAGGTCGTCGAGCTCCGACGGATCGGCCGGCGTCTCCCGGGCGGCGCGGATAGCCGCGACCGGATAGGGCTCGTTCTGCTGGATGTCCTCGATGACGATGCGGCGCAGGCCCTGAAGGGTGATCTGCACCGTGTCGCCGGGAAGATTGATCCGCTCGTGCACGCGGGCCGCCACGCCGACGCGGCCAATGAAGCGCTGCGAGTCGATCGGCTCGTCGTGATCGCCGCTGGCGACCACCAGCGCCACGACAAGGCCCGGCTCGTCGTAGGCGCGCAGGAGCGAGAGGTTCTCGGGCGCTCCCATCTGCACGGCGATCGTTCCGAGCGGATATACGATCGTCGACCGCAGCGCCATCAATGGCAGGGCGGCCGGGAGCTCGGATTTCAGGATCTCTTCCTTGCGCTGAACCTTCGCCATGGCGCGTAAGATAATGGTGGGCAGGGGGTGACCACGGTGCACGGCGCGCGCCGTCACGCAATCGGCTGTGCGCGTCTTTCGCGCGTCTCACGACGAAGTGGCGGGGGGTCGCGTCACGAGCGAGCGCGACCGCTCGGCGCTTCCGTCCATCCTTCGGCGGCCGCGGTCTGGACACTGCCGCGCCTGCGAACTAAGATGGCCTGGTTGTCAGGGAAACGGTCTGTCGGCCGACGGTCGCGCGGCCGCGTCGGCGACCACGACATCCATGGTCGTCTATCCAGTCATTGACACCGCTTCCAGCCGGGCATATTAAAGGCGGGCAAAAACATCGAGTCTATCACGGCGCTTCCCCGCGCCGCTTGGCTAGCGAGCGAAGCCATCACGCCGGTTCGCTTGCGCCTCTCCCCGCTCGCCAGGTGATCCTCGGTTCGTGCGTTGTACTCCCATCACCATTCCATCTGAAGAGGTTTGCACCATGCCACAACGATGGTATCGCTCGCTGCGCGCCGGAGCGGTCGCGTTGGCACTCATCGGCACCCCCGCGCTCGCATCCGCGCAGAGTGCGACCGTGATCGCGGGTAAGGTCGTCAACAGGGCGGCCGCACCGATCGCGGG
>JBBQDE010000170.1:0-6297 GCA_038319425.1 Gemmatimonadales bacterium | reverse complement strand
TCAGCGGCGACTCCGTCACGCCGTGATAGATCGCCAGCCAGCCGTCGTGGCGGCCGGACTTCACACGGAAGGGCACCGCACCCCCGCCGATCTTCGCGTCGTCCCACGCGCCGGCGCGGGCGGTGGCGATCTGCTCGTGGCTTCCCCACGCCAAGAGGTCGGGCGACGAGGCGAGCCAGATCGCGACCTCGCCCAGCCCGGCCGGCATCGGGCGATGCAGCGCGAGGTAGCGGCCGCCGATGCGTTCGGGGAAGATGGTGACGTCGCGGTTGTTCGGCGGGAAGATGATGCCGTGCCGCTCGAACGTGCGGAAGTCGCGCGTCGAGGCGAGCGCCGTGGCGATCCCGCGCGGCGAGACGGCGGAGTAGTTGATCCAGTAGCGGTCGTCGAGCCGCGTGATGCGCGCGTCTTCCACGCCGAAGGTCTCGTACTCGTTCGCCGGCGACAGGGCCGCGGCGTCGTCGACCGTGAAGCTGATGCCATCCGTCGATCGTGCCACCCGCAGGTGCGAGAGGGAGGTGAGCCAGGTGCGTGCATCGGCGACGATCATGCGCGGGTCGCTGGCGTCCACCCCGCGGGCGTCGCGCCGCCACCGCTTCACCGTCAGGCTGTTCGACGCCGGGTCCCAGATCGGCGCGGCGATCTCTCCCGGCGGCGTGTCGCGCGGGGCCTCGGCCACCCGCAGCAGCAGCACCACCTCGCTGCCGTGCTGGATGGCGGCGGGGTTGAACACGCCGACGACTACGAGGTCCGCGCGGGAGGGGCGGATCATGGCGGGCGTGATGATGGGATTGATCGGCGCGCGGCGCGCGGTCACGCTCATCTTGCGAGGCGGTGGGAGAGGGACGACGGCCAAGCGTAGCGCGCGGGGACACCGACCGGCAAGCCACGTGCACGCGCACTCCTTCACAAACGCGGCGGCACGATACAACTTCGTGCTCCGATCCCGCCGAGAGGAGTTCCGCATGCAGCGAACGCGCCTGAGTTTCTGGCAGATGTTCAACATGAGCTTCGGTTTCCTCGGCATCCAGTTCGGTTGGGGGCTGCAGCTCGCGAACATGTCGGCCGTGTACGAGAAGCTCGGCGCGCGGCCCGATCAGGTGCCGGCGCTCTGGCTCGCCGCGCCGCTCACCGGCCTGCTTGTCCAGCCGATCATCGGCGCGATGAGCGACCGGACGTGGGGGCGTTTCGGACGCCGGCGCCCCTACTTCTTCGTCGGCGCCGTGCTCGCGTCGATCGCCCTCTTCTTCATGCCGACCTCCGGTTCGTTGTGGATGGCGGCCGGGCTGCTCTGGGTGCTCGACGCCTCCGTGAACATCTCGATGGAGCCGTTTCGCGCCTTCGTCGCCGACAAGCTCGTCGTGAGCCAGCGCACCGCCGGCTTCGTGGTCCAGTCGTTCTTCATCGGCGTCGGCGCCAGCCTGGCCAACGCCCTGCCGCTCGTGCTGAGCAAGCTGGGCGTCGCCGGCACCACGGCCAGCGGCATCCCGCTAACGGTGAAGTACTCGTTCCAGATCGGCGCGGTGGTCTTTCTCGCGTGCGTGATGTGGACCGTGTTCACCACCGACGAGTTCCCGCCCGAGAACCTCGAGGAGTGGAAGCGCGAGGCGAGTGCGCGGAACAAGCCGGGCGACGTCTTCCGCGAGATCGTGTCGGCGGTGCGCGAGATGCCGGTCACGATGAAGCAGCTCGCCGTGGTCCAGGTCTTCACCTGGCTCGGCCTGTTCTGCATGTGGCTCTTCTTCGTGCCGGCCACGGCGCGGCACGTGTTCGGCGCCACCGATCCGCAGTCGGCGCTGTACACTCAGGGCATCGAGTGGGGCGGCTTCGCGTTCGCCTTCTATTCCATCACCTGCTTCATCGTCGCCTTTGCGCTGCCGAAGCTCGCGGCGCGCATCGGGCGCAAGGCGACGCACGCCGTGGCGCTCACGTGCGGCGCGGCCGGTCTGCTCTCGCTCTGGTTCATCCACGACAAGTACGTGCTGCTCCTCACGATGGTCGGCGTGGGCATCGCGTGGGCCTCCATTCTCTCCATGCCGTACGCCATCCTCTCCACGGCGCTGCCCGCCCGGCGAATGGGCGTCTACATGGGGGTGTTCAACTTCTTCATCGTCATCCCGGAGATCATCGCGTCGCTCGGCTTCGGCCCGCTCATCCGCGTGCTGTTCGGCCGGGACAATCCCAACGCGCCATTGTACATCGTCATGCTCGGCGGCATCTGCCTGCTCACGGCCGCGGGCTGCGTGGCGCTCGTTCGGGAGGTCGTGGTGAGCGACGGCTCCGACCGCGACGTGATCCGTGGCGATGCGCACGAGCCGTTCGGGCTGCCGGAGTCGGCGCAACCTGTCCCGAGCTCGGGGCTGTCGGGAAAGCGGTAAGCGCCAGCGGTGTCGCCGCCTTTGACGGTGTTCCTGCGGGATGGCGGCAGGTCTTACTTCGCCGCCCGCCCCGGCGTATCCTCCCTTTCGCTTCCCACCCCTCCCATCGGGCCCCACCGGCATGCGCGCTTTCGTCCACCGAATCGTCGGATCCCAGGAGAGCGGGCTGGTGCTGGTCGTGGTGCTCGTCACGCTCGCCCTCGCCCTGCTCGCCGGCTCGCATCCGGACCGCCTGAGCGGCGCCTCGGTGAACAACTTCTGGAACGCGAACACGCTCGTCCAGACAGCCACCGACGCGAGCTTCTTCGCCATCATGGCCATCGGCGCCACCATGGTGATCATCTCCGGCGGCATCGACCTGTCGGTCGGATCGATCTACGCGCTCGCAGGGGTGTCGATGGCGCTCGTGCTGCGCGCGATGGGGCCCGCCAGCAACGGCGCCACCGTGGCGACGGGGCTCGCCGTGTGCCTCGGCATCGGCCTGCTGTGCGGACTCCTCAACGGCGCGCTCGTGGTGGGATTGCGGGTCCACCCGTTCATCATCACGCTCGGCTCGATGTGGATCCTGCGCGGCATCGCGTTCGTCGCCACCAAGGCGGAGAGCATCATCGTGCCGCACGCGCTCACCGCCGTGGTGAAGGCGCCGCTCGGCCTGCCGTCGACGCTGTATCCGGTCCCGATGCTGACGATGCTCGCCATGACCGTGCTCGGGACGATCTATCTTCAGCGCACCGTGATGGGACGCCACATCTTCGCGTTCGGCGGCAACGCCGAAGCGAGTCGCTTCGCCGGACTGTCGCTGTCGCGGATCCAGATCGGCGTGTTCGCCGTCTCCGGCCTCACGGCCGGCCTCGCGGCGTTTCTCGGCGCCAGCTTCTACGGCTCGGCGTCGTCCGGCGACGCCCAGGGCTATGAGCTGTATGTCATCGCGTCGGCCGTGGTCGGCGGCGCGAGCCTCATCGGTGGCAAGGGCAGCGCCCTCGGCGCGATGCTCGGCGCCCTGCTGATCGTGCTGATCCGGCAGTCGATCCGGACGCTGCACTTCGACCAGAACTACGAATGGATCGTGATCGGCTGCGCCATCATCATCGCCGTGGTGGTGGACCAGTGGAGCACGCGTGCGGGGGCGCGGCGGCTGAGCATTGCGCGGGAAACGATGCGGCCGGCCGCGTAAGCGCTCCGCGCATTTCGCAACGCCGTCGCGCACGCACGGCGGAAGCTTACCAGGGAGAGAACCAGTGATGAGAAAACTCGGATTGTCCGCCGTCGCACTCTGCGTGGCCGTCGCCGGATGCTCGAAGTCGGCCGACAAACCCGCCGACTCCGCGAAGTCCGCCGCCGTCGGCGCCGGCAAGAAGTTCACCATCGCGATGATCGGGAAGAGCTCCAACAACCCCGTCTTCCTCGCCGCGCGCACCGGCGCCGAAGCGGCCGCGAAGGAGCTGTCGGCGAAGGAGCACATGCAGATCGAGATCGCCTGGCTCACGCCTCCGCAGGAAGATGGCGAGGTGCAGGCGCAGCGCGTCCGCCAGGCCGTGAACGACGGCGCGGGCGCGATCCTCCTCGCGGCCTCCGACGCCGGCAAGGTGACCGGCGCCATCAACGACGCCGTCGACCGCGGCGTGCCGGTCATGACGTTCGACAGCGACGCGCCTCAGTCGAAGCGGTTCGCGTACTACGGCGTGGACGACCTCAAGACCGGCCAGCTGATGATGGCGGAGCTGGCCAAGCAGCTGAACGGCAAGGGTCGCGTCGCGATTCTCGCCGGCAACCAGAATGCGCCCAACCTCCAGCGCCGCGTGCAGGGCGCGAAGGACGAAGCGAAGAAGTATCCGGGGATCGAGGTCGCCGGCGTCTTCAACCATGTCGAGACGCCGCAGGACGCGGCCGCCGAAGTGATCCGCGTGAACAACGCGTATCCGGGCATCACCGGCTGGGGCTTCATCGGCGGCTGGCCGCTGTACACGCAGACCCTGCTCACCGATCTCGACCCGGCCAAGCAGAAGGTCGTGTCGGTGGACGCGCTGCCGATCGAGCTACCCTATGTGGAGAAGGGGATCGTGCCGGTGCTGCTCGCCCAGCCCGTCTACAACTGGGGCAAGGTCGGCGTGGAGACGATCATCGACAAGGTCGTGCACAAGAAGGATCCGGCCGCCCCGATCATCGCGATGGACCTCGTGCGGGTCTCGAAGGAGAACCTGGGTCAGTGGGCGCGCCAATTGAAGGACTGGGGCTTCACCGACGTGCAGGAGAAGTACCTCAAGATGTGACGGTGATGAGCGAGCCCGCGGTACGTTTCGAGAACGTCAGCAAGCGCTTTCCCGGCGTGCAGGCGCTGAGCGAGGTCTCCCTTGAGATCGCCGCCGGCGCCTGTCACGCGCTGTGCGGGGAAAACGGCGCGGGCAAGAGCACGCTTGGCAAGATCCTCGCGGGGCTTCAGTCGCCCGACTCGGGGAAGCTGTTCGTGCACGGCAAGGAGGTGCATCTGACCAGCCCCCGCGATGCGCAGGCGGCCGGCATCGCGATGGTGCATCAGGAGCTGGCGTTTTGCGACAATCTCTCCGTCGCCGAGAACCTCTGCCTCGCCGCGCTGCCGTCGCGCAGCGGGCTGCTCGACCGCCGCGAGATGAACCGCCGCGCCACGGCCATGCTCGCCGAAACGGGCACCACGCTGCACGTGGACCGCCCGTTCGGCGAGCTGCCGATCGCCCAGCGGCAGATGGTGCAGATCGCGGCCGCCGTCGGCGGCGGCGCCGACATCATCGTGTTCGACGAGCCCACGAGCAGCCTCAGTCAGGTGGAGGCGGACCAGCTCTACGCACTGATGGGACGGCTGCAGCAGCGCGGCGTGACGTGCATCTTCGTCTCGCACCGGATGCCGGAGATCTTCCGGCTCTGTGACAGCGTGAGCGTGCTGCGCGACGGCCGACACGTCGCGACGCGTCCGATCACCGGCCTCACCGAGTCCGATCTCGTGCAGCTCATGATCGGCCGCTCGATCGCCGAGTATCTGCCGAGGCACAAGGAATCCGGCACGGGCGAAGAAGTGCTGCGCGTCGAAGGCCTGTCGCTGCCGGGAAAGTTCGAGAACGTCTCGCTCACGCTGCGCGCCGGGGAAGTCGTCGGGCTGGCCGGCCTGATGGGCGCGGGACGGTCCGAGTTCGCCTGCACCCTGTTCGGGCTCGACCGCGCCGCGAGCGGCAGCATCTACGTCGGCACGCACAAGGTGGACATCCACGGCCCCAGCGCCGCGATCGGCGCCGGGATCGCCCTCGTGCCGGAAGACCGCAAGAAACAGGGGCTCGTGTTGATGGCGAGCGCGCTGCACAACTCGTCGCTCCCGTCACTCTGGCGGCTCTCGCGGCTCACGTGGGTCGAGCGCGACCGCGAGCGCCGCATGGCGACGGAATACTTCCAGCGGCTACGCGTGCGCGCCGCAAGCCCCGACGTCGTGGTCGGCGGCTTGTCGGGCGGAAACCAGCAGAAGGTGGTGCTGGCGAAGTGGCTCGCGATGCGGGCGCGCGTACTGATTCTCGATGAACCCACGCGCGGCGTGGACGTCGGCGCCAAGGCGGAGATCCACGCCCTCATCGGCGAGCTGGCGGAGCAGGGCACCGCCATCCTGCTCATCTCGAGCGAGCTGCCCGAGGTGATTACCCTCTCGGAGCGCATCCTCGTACTGCGCGAGGGGCGGCTGGTGGGCGAGGTCGCGCGAAAGGACGCCACGCAGGAAGGGCTGCTGCGGATGATGGCCGGGCTCGAGCGCGTAGTGGGGCAGGCCGCGGACTAGCTGTCGCTACCGGAGAGGTTGTTTCTAGGCGGAGAGGCGACTGATCGGCGGTCGGCGGCCATGGGCGGTGTGAGGTCGCGTGGTGTTGTAGGATGTGAGGAAGGGGCCCAGCGCGCCAGCGCGGGCCGC
>JBBQDE010000169.1:0-6320 GCA_038319425.1 Gemmatimonadales bacterium | reverse complement strand
GTCTCGTTGAGCACGCGCCGCATGGGTCCCACGTACTCATCGAGAAGTAGCTGAGCGCCGTAGATGTCGCCGCGGCGCTCGGCGGCCGTCGAGGGAGTCGCGAGGAGTCCGAGCCCCGCGCCCCCGTCACGCGTGAGCTCCGCGTAGGTCGTGAGAGCCCGGGTCCGGAGGGTGTCACGTGTGTCGTCGAGGCGTGCCAGCCAGGTCAGCGCGTCGTGCTGCCGGTGCCCCGGAATGCCGCGGCCGGTGACCGGCAGCCCGAGCTGTCCGGCGATGGCGACGAGGCGTGCCACGGAGTCGGCGGAGAGGTTCGCACCGCGGAGCACGTCGGGGCTCGCGGTCAGCAGCGTGACCGGGTCGCTCGTGGAGCGCGCAATGTCGAGCGCGACGTTGTACGTGAGGGCGTCGCGCACGATCTCTCCATCGGCACCCAGGCTGGCGCGGAACCCGCCGTCGCGGGAACCGAGCGAGCGGGACGTGGGATCGGCAAACTGGAAGCCCTGCGGGTCGAGCGTGAGGAACGCTCGGCGCTCCTGATACTCTCGGCTGCCGGCGTCAAGGCGGACGTCGATGTTCGCCCCCGCGAAACCACCACGGGTGGGATCGAACGTCGCCCCCGTCACGCGGGTTTGCGTCTGCGCTGCACGCGGAATCGAGCCGGCCGCGAGACCCATCCCGTTGAGCGTCGTCAGGTTGGACTCTGAGCCGGACCCCACGATCGATAGCCCGCCGGGGGTGCTAACGATGTTGGAAAAAGTGCTCGCGAGGGCGTCCAGATTCCCGGCGATCGTGGGGGGAAGCTGCCCGTTTACCCCCCCGGCCCACCGGTCTGCGTCGCCCGGCTCCGGCGCCGCCCAACCGACCGTGTTGGACGCCCGCTCCGGCTTCTCTGCCGTCACCTTCACCGCCGCCAACACGGCCAACTCGGGCGCGAGCACGAAATCCGCCACGAGCTCGCGTTCCGTCTCATGCCGCTGCACCCGGCGGCGCACGGTTCGAAAGCCGGGTGCACTCATGTAGACGAGATAGTCGCCTGTCCCGACGTCGAAGCGAACGCGGTAGGCACCCGAGCTGTCCGTCGTGGCGTCCAGCGTGAGGCGGTCCGGCCCGCGCGTGACCTTCACCGAGGCGCCGATGACGGCGCGCGCAGAGTCGTCCTGCACGCGTCCGCGAACTACCTCGGGCGCACTCTGCTGGGCAGCCGAGGTCACCGCGACAGTCACGCAGAGCGAACACGCCAGCAGAACGCGCATTGGCATCCACCACATCCCGGCCGGCTGGATCGCCCGGGCAGCGCCCAACGTGGCTATCTCGCGACAGTAGCCCACACCACTCGTGCATACGGGACGCCGACCGACGAGCCGCCCATCACACTCACGGCACGGACGTCGCCGGCCAGGATCTGCGGGAATTCCCGCGCGATGCGTTCAGCATTGATGGTGTCGCCCGGATCGGCCCTCCCGGGGACACCCTTGCTGCGCGCGATCACGTCGTCCGGCGATGCGACGATCCATAGGGTGCCGGCCTGCCCGCCGTGGAGGGCGCTACTGTCGCCGGACGCGAAGCGCGGATCCGATCGCAGCACGGACGCGATCCGCGCGAGTTGATCGGCCGCGATGTTCGCACGTTCGTGCAGGAGTGCCAGTGCGGCGCCACTGCCGGCGCGGTCACGGACCTCGAGCTCACGCATCACGGCCGTGGCGCTGGTGCGCGCCATGTCGTGGGACTGGAACCTGGCCGCCTCGGCGAGACGGTCGTTCGGGTCCGCGATCGTATCGAGGCCCTGCCAAACGGCCGCGGCAGACGGGCGCCGTACGCCGTCACCGGGATTGCCTGTCGCCGCAGACGACGACGACCGGGCGGGACGCATCGTGTCCAGGAAACGCTCGAGGTGCCGTTGCAGGCTTACCCGGTCCGCTGCCGCCGGGTGCGTCGCGACCGGCGCCGAGTCCGCAGCCAATGCGGCGATCAGCTGCGCGGCGAGTTGGCGCGCGTGGTCACCCGGCTGACTCGACGGCTGTGGTCGCGGCGCGACACAGGCTACGCCAACTAGGACAGCACTCAGCAGCGTGAACACACCAGCGCGCGACCAACGCTCTGCCCAATGCATCGGTCTGTCAGTGAGCATGCGTTTCATGCGAGCGCGCAAATCCGACCGTCCGGAGAACATCGCGGATGGAATACGCCCCGCACATCCGCGTTCGGCGACCATCAGCAACAGCGCTCCGTATGACGACAACGCGTCGTGAGCACGCAGGACGCGGCGATCGCAGTCGATCTCTGAAGCGAGGCGAAGACGTCGCCGCATGACCCAGAGAATGGGATTCCATGGCACGAGAATCAGTGCAAGGAACATCAGTGCGGTGAGGGCCGGATCAGCCCGACGCGCGTGCTCCTGTTCATGGGCCAGCACGAGGGTGCGCTCGTGAAAGCTCAGGCCGAACACCCACCGTGGAAGCACGATGCGTCGCCTCATGACGCCAACGACGGCGGGACCCGTGCGCTCGGACATCAGCACGGGCACCTGATCGAGCTCGACCGATGCCCAGCGACGGCGCTCCGCGCGGGTGTACAGCATCGACAAACCGACGCCAAGAGCAATCAGGATCGATGACGCGAGCCATAAGACGAGCAGGGTGGCATCCAATGCTCGCGTCCATCCAGGCAGTGCGTCCGACGAGACCCGAAGCAGCGCGGCTGTACGCGACGTTAGAAGTGGCAGTGGATGACTGACGACTGACGTGGGTGGGTGAGAGGCGCCGTCGGTCATTGAGACGTCCGGTGACACGGTCGACGCGATCGATGATCGCGCGATGGCAGGCGCCGCACGGCGCGTCACTGTCTGCAGCAGGGTGAAACCGACGAGACTCCAGGCGCCGATCAGCCAGACGAGACGCGTCGGCTGACGGAACAGCCAGCCGGCCTGTTCCACCAGACGCAGCGCCATCAGGACGACCGCGCTCACCGCGATGAGGTAGATCATCTCGAGTGCCATCACTTCCTCCCCTTTCGCGCGCGCGGCGCGTTCGGATGTGTGGGGGTCTGCGCCCTTCCCGAGTCGGCGCCAGGCAGCTTGGCGAGCAGTTGGCGAAGCTCTCGCAGCTCGGAGGCATCGAGGTCGTGATCCCTGACGAGGTGGGCGGCCAGCAACCCCGCAGACCCCGCAAAGAGCTTGTCGATGAGCCGCGCGATCACGGGGACGGTGACGTCCTCTCGGCTCACGACCGCCCGATACCGATGAGCCCGCCCCTCGCTCGCGTGTGCGACGCATCCTTTCTCTTCGAGGATGCGCAGAAAGGTCTGCACACTGGTGTAGGCGAGATCGGTCCCGTCACCGGCCGCGAGCTGCGCCCGCACCTCATGAACCGTTGAAGGCCCAGCGTCCCAGAGCACCGACATGATGTCGAGTTCGCGATACGTCAGTCGCACGTCATCTACCACCTAAAGGCTTAGTAGTGAATGGTAATCGCCGACGAGCGATTGTCAACTAATTGTTTAGGAGGTGTGCCGGGTCGGATCCCGCGATCAGTAGGTCAATGCGCGAGGGACGGCGCGGCGAATCCAGCTTTCCATACTATCGATTGGCAACGCAGCGCTGACGGCTTGATCGCCGATGATGAGGGTCGGCGTCCCAGTGAGCTCGAGTTTGGTGGCCGATGCGATGTCCTCGCCGACGCGCCCCTGCGCCCAGGTGCCCCCAATGCAGGTGTTCAACGCCGTCGTGTCGGGCACGCCCGCGTCGAGCGCGAATCGTCCCCAACTGCGGGTGCCGATCGAATCCTGATGCGCGAAGAGAACTGTGTAGTACTCCTCGAATCGGTGTTGCGCCGCGGCGCATTCTGCGGCCAGTGCCGCAGCACGAGCATGGGGATGAATCCGGAGCGGTAGATGCCGATAGACTATGGCAATACGGTGCGGATACCGTGCCTGCAGCCGAGCGAGGGTGGCCGCGGCGTCCTTGCAGAAGGGACACTGAAAATCCGAGAACTCGACGATCGTTACCGCGGCGTCGGCAGGGCCGAGCACGTTGCCCGACGTCGCGAGCGATGCGCCATCCGTAATCATCCGCGCCTTCGGGAACCCTCGTCCATCCACGGCGGGACCGGCCGACATGAACTCCCGTCTGACCACCGCCGACGTCATCACGACGGCGCACACAACGAGCACTCCCGTCACGACATGCTCCAGCCGCTTGTCCACGTGTTACCTCTAGTGACATTGCCGTGCGACGGGTGCGAGCGAACGAGTTTCTACGCCGCACTCGGCGAGGGTGTATTCGGCATCGGCACATGTGTCTACTAAACGTGCCTGCCGATGCCGAATACAATGCTAGCGTGCTTAGTGGCAGAAGCACCCGCTCGCATCGCAGGTCGCGCCATGGGTGCCAGAGCAGCTGCAATCCGCTCCGCTACAGGTATACACCACCATGTTGGAGGCCGCCGCCGCAGGTTTTGCATTCGCCAGCAACCCAGCTCCGGACAGGATGACGGTGACGGCGAGCAGATTGACGAGCCGGCCGGTACGTGACTGCATGTTCGTATCCTCCTTTAGGAAAAGCACACGGAAAGTCGAGGTCGAGAGAGGGGGGGTGGAGTTCCGGGGGGATAACTCTTCACCCGTGATGGCTGCGCGGGGTTGAGAGTTATCCCCTCCGTAACTTCACCCCCCTCTCCGCTGCAATCATGGAGTCTTATCGAGAGTCGGAGACCGGCGAGCCAGCACCCAGTCCGCGGCCGTGCCGATTAGATGCTTCGCGACGGCACAAGAGGGTGAGCATGGACGCGCGGACTGCTCGTCGCATCGGATCCCGGAGTGAAGTGCCCGGTCCTGGGCGACCGGTGCGTGGCCAAAAACGCGCACGGGCCCTCGGGTCACCGGGCGTGACCGTAGCTGTCTACGGACCGACCGTGACCGGCACGGGCGCGGTGAAGTTCGCGCCGTAGCCGGTGCGCACGGTGTACGCGCCCGGCGGCAGCTTGCGCGCGAGCAGGTCGGCGCCGATGGAGAAGTCGAACACCTGGTGCTTGGTCTCGCCGGCGGCGAAGGTCACGGTGCTGGCGTCGAGCACTTCCCTCGCACCGGTGACGCCGCCCGTGGGGCCGCGCACGTCGTACTGGAACGAGAGGGCGCGCGAGTTCGTCGCGCCGAGCAGCGCGACCACGGGGCGGCTGGCGGTGTTGCGCACGTTCACGGTGACCGTGAAGAAGCCGCCGAACTGCGCCGTCGTCGGCGCAGTCGGGGTGACGTCAACGGTGACGGCCAGCGCGGCCGGCGCGACGGTGGGCGCGGCGGGGTCGGCCGCGGGGGCGGCGCCCGCGTCGGCGATGCACTCGATGCCGCAGTCCACGGTGCCGCCGCACCGCTCCAGGAACTGGTCGCGCGGGTGGCCGCCCACGCGCAGCAGGGCGTGCAGCATCTCGTGGCGCACGTTGCCGCCGTCGAGCGACACGTTGCCGGCGAGGACGATCTGGTTGCCGCCGCTGGTCCAGTAGCCGAGGACCGCGGCGTTGTTGCGCTGGAAGCTGGAGACGTCGGGCACCACGTAGAACGCCACGCTCTCGAGCGAGCCGGTGGTGCCGGAGCACGCCTCGGCCATGGCCCACCAGCGCGCGAACACGGGGGGCGGCGTGAAGGCCACGGCGCCGGGCGGGCGCTCGGGGGCGGTGAGAATCGTGCAGCTCGCGAGCGACGCCAGGAGCGCGGCGGCGATGCCGAGCTGGCGGCCGGGGGGGCGACGGGTCAGAAAGCCTCGAGCGGGGGAAGGCGAGCGGGAGGGGAATATTCCCCCGGGCTCGCCCGTCCGCCAGCGGGGCCGCCGCTAGCCCGTGTAGGTCAGGAGGACGGCGATCTTCTGGGCCAGGGCGCGGAGCTGCTGGGTGTGGGCGCGCACGCCGTTGACGTCGTTGTCGTACTCGCGGCTCCCCTCCCAGGCGGTCGCTTCGCGCTCGACGGCCACGAGGTCCTCGCGGCTGAAGCGGACCTCCTCGCCGGGGACGCGGGCGTGGGGGCGGGTGCGGTCGTGCTCCGTGCCGCAGATGACGCAGTAGTCATCGGGGCGGCCGCAGACCGGGCAATAGTCTTCGAGCGCGCCGGCGTCGGGGGCTGAGGGGATGCGGAAGCTCTGGGACATACCGGGCGAAGGCACGAAGAGTGTGACGGGGCTCACTCATTGTAGCGCCTGGAGAATACAGGGACAACGGTCAATTGAGCGACCTCAGCGAAGCCCTGACCCTGATCGTGAGTGCCGTAGGCTGGCGCCTTCAGTGTGTTTTTCCGTTGGCACTTCCTGAACCTTTTCAGACCCGCACCACGACCTGGCT
>JBBQDE010000168.1:0-6373 GCA_038319425.1 Gemmatimonadales bacterium | reverse complement strand
CGGTATCTCGCGCCGTACGTGGGCGCCGAAGGGCTCAACCACCTGCTCCTGCTCGCGCGATCCATCGACGAGGAGGACATGGAGGATTGTGAGCTGGGATCGCTGCCGCAGCCGACCTTGATCGTCTGGGGAGAGAAGGATCCCTGGGTCGCGCCGACGTTCCCACAGCAGCTGACCGACACCATCCCCGGGAGCCGCCTGGTGCGCCTGCCGGGCGTAGGCCGGCTCGTGCCCGAGGAAGCGCCGGAAGACCTGCTGAACCTCCTGCTCGAATTCGTGGGAGCCGCGGCACTTCAGGACTGATTCTTGACAATGACAACTGGGAGAACGCCTCCCAGCAGGTTATGTTGATTGAGCAGTCAATCACACCCTATCCCAATACATGGCCAAGCCTCAGAGAAATACAGCGACGCGTCGCTATGCAGGTCCCGCGGAGCCCTCGCCCTTCGAGCAGGCCCGCGATGAGCTGTTCCAGCACATCATGCGTTGTGGCGTCGTCGGCGCAGAGCCCGAGCACGTTGAAGAGTGGTTCGCCGAGACGATCAAGTACATGACGGACCGGTTCCCCGAGCTGAGCGAGACCCAGATCGGCGAGCTGAAGACCTTGGGAATGCGTTTCGCGCAGCCGCCCAAGACGCGTACGGAATCAGACGCCGCCTCGGCGGCTTGAGGCTCCCGACCGCACGAAGACACCGATACGCCTCCGCCCTGCGGAGGCGTTTCTGTTTCCGGCATGCCTGATCTCTCGGACGCGCGTCACCGTGCGCCGGCGACTCCGCGACGCAGCGCGACCCCGACCCGGACGCCCCCGCCCAGGCCGACCTGTAGCGCCGGGACCCACCCGGCCGCGGAGCGGCGCCCCTCCAGGTCCACCGCCACGAGCAGCAACGGCCGCACGCGATCGTTCGGCTCCGCCCGCACGCTCACGCCTCCGCCCAGCGAAAGGCCGTACGCCGACTGACGGAATGGGTCGAGCAGGAAGCGCGCGAGCACGTCGAACCGTCCATCCAGACGGCTGCTGGTGAATGGGTCCGTGCTCCCGATTCTGGCGCCCGCGGCTGCCGCGAGCCCGATGCGCATGTAGTAGCCCGCCGGGATCTGCACCCCGGCCCCGGCCTGCACGGCCGGCTGGTGTCCGACGATGACGTCCGCGCGCAGCTCCGGCGCGAGCGGGGCGACACCCGGAAGCTGCGCGCACACGGGAGCAGGCGTGAGCGTGCACAGCGCCAGCAGGACGGCCGCGACCGGCACCGCGCGCCTCACGCGCGTCGGGCGCGCCAGAGCGCGAACGTGTAGTCGGCGATGGACAGGGCGCTCACGAGCGCTACGCCGGCGAGCAGCGTCGGCATCGCCTGCGGCCACACCAGCACGGCGGCGAGCGTGAGGAGCTGCAGCACCGTCACCACCTTGCCGAGGATGCGCGCCTTGAACTGCACCGGGCGTAGCCACGGAATGATCCGCGCCACGAGGAACCCCACCGCCGTCGCGAGATCGCGCATGAGCAGGATGAAGTACTCGCTCGTGCTCAGCTTCCCGGTGAACAGGAACGTGCCCACCACGGTGAGCACGAACACGCGATCGGCGATGGGATCGAGGAGCGCCCCCCAGCGCGACGTCGCGCGCACGCGCCGCGCGAGCCAGCCGTCGAGAAAGTCGGTGGCGGCCGCGGCGCCGATCAGGCCGACCCGCGCCTCCGTCGCGCCGGTCACGACGAATCCCGCCGCCAGCACCAGACGCGAACAGGAGAGCAGGTTCGGAATCGTGCCGAGTGCGCGACGGGGAGTCATCACCTGGAATCATAATCGCGGCATCGCCCCGTCGCATCGACGCGCACGCACGCTTGCCGGCCTCTCGATGGCTCCCTAGCTTGCCGCACCCGTCCTCCCCTCTTCGCTCCGATCATGACCACGGGATCCACCGGCGCCGCGGCGCTCCTCAGGAACGTGCCGCTGTTCAAGGATCTCGACGACAGGGAACTGGCCGAGGTGGCCGAGGTATGCCGCGAAGAGAAGTTCGTGAGCGGCGCGTACGTCTTTCGGGAAGGGGAGGCCGGCAACCGGCTCTATCTCATCACGGAAGGCGAGGTGCGCATCAGCCGCGACGTGCCGGGAAGCGGTGAAGAGGCGCTGGCGGTGCTGAAGGCCGGCGCGGTGTTCGGCGAGATGGCGGTGTTCGACCGCAGCGAGCGGTCCACGCACGCCATCTCCAATGGCGGCACCACCGTGCTGACCATCGCGCGGGCGGACTTCGAGATGCTGCTCGATCTCAACCGCGAGCTCGCATACAAGGTGCTCTGGTCGGTCACGCGTCTCCTCTCGGGCCGGCTGCGCAACACGAACGATTCACTGCGGTCGTTCCTGGCGATGTCGATGTTCTGATCCGCGGGGTACCTTTCTCCGGCCGAGGCCGGTCCGCCGGCAGGACGCGGGGTGGCCCGGACTTCGCTTCTGGGAACGGTTCGCACCGCCCACGCGTCAGCACCTCCGACACGACCCCCCCACCACGTGAATTTCGGCTACGTTGGCCCGATCGCGCCACCACGGCGGCGCTCGTGACGGAATCCGACACCCTCGGACACGCGAGCGCCGACCTGAGCGGCGTCGGCTCCGGCCCGTTGCGTGATGCCGCACTTCTCAGCGGACTGCTCATCGCGGCGGCAGGCGCCGCCGGGCTGAACGCGGTCGGCGTTCCCATCGTGCGCACCGCGCCCACCGGTGGAGTGTCCGCGGTGCTTCTCCTCGACCCCTGTCACGTGAGCATCCACTCCTTTCCCGACCGCGGCGTCGCCCTCGTGGACGTGCTGGCGCCCGATGTGGCCCTCGCCGCGAAGGCGCTCGACGTGTTCGTGCGCCGCCTCGTGCCGGCCGCCGTCGCCAGCGACATCAGGACGAGGGGCTGAGATGCGCGCGTTCCTGCCGCTCGTGCTCTTCCTGCTCGTCGCCCTGATCCTCGTGTGGAACGTCGTGCTCGCCGGCCGCATCGCGCAGGTGCGCACGCTGCCCCGGCCGTTCGTCACGCTCTCGGCCCTGGCCGGCTTCCTCGTGGTACCGGCGCTGGTGATCCACCTCGCGACGACGAGCAGCATCACGGGCCGCGCCATCACGTCGGTGGACTGGATCTGGCCGCTCACCGTGGTGCTCTTCGCACTCCAGGCGCTCTATGCCGCCGCGCGGCGCCTCGTGAATCCGTTCCTCGGCTTCTTCATCGCCGCCTACGATATCATGATCGCGGCGGATGCGGTGCTCCGGTTCGTCGCGTCGCGCGGGACGGCGCTGCCCGGCGTCGCGCTCATCTTCCTCGCCGCCACCACTTCCACCTTCGCCTTCGTCACGCAGTCCCCGCTCATCATCGGCTCGCCGTTCTTCTTCTTCACGCCGATGATCGCGCCGGCGTTTCCCGCGCTGCGGCGGTGGGCGGTCACCTTGCGCTTCTCGCTCGCACTGGCCGCTGGCGCATGGGTCGTCATCTTCCTGTCGCAGCTCACGGTGGCGGACCAGGCGGTGAACTCGTACGGCGTGCACGACCCCGACGTCGAGCGGCTGCAGGAGCGGCCTCGCGGCGACTTCGACGTCGGGCTGAAAATCCTCGAGGACATGAACGGTCCGCCTGCGACGCTTGCGGTGAAGAACGACGTGGCGCTGGCCGACACGATGGGCGTGGATATCGTGAGCGTCGTGCTCGTGCCCGAGCTGATGGACCGCGCCGCGCTGGACTCGCTGGCGCACGTGCTGGACGCGGTGCGCCTCGACAGCACGCAGGTGATCGTCACGCTCGGCTACGCAAGCAAGCTGCTCCCGCTCCCCGGCCGCACGTTCAGCGATGTCGCGCGGCTGAAGACGATCGATCCGGTCGTGCGGCGCCTTCGGCCGGACCTGCTCATCCCGGCGCAGGATCCGTTCGATGCCGGCACGCGCGCGGCGGGCACCCATCCGGTGGAATACTGGGAGAACTTCCTCACCCAGGCATCGGCGATCGCCAAGCGCGTGCGGCCGCGCACGCGCATCGGCGTGGCCGCATCGGTCTACGATCGTCGCGACAGCACGCTGTACGCCTGGGCGGCAGCGCCCGGCTCGCCGGTGGACGTCGTGGGCTTCTCGTTGTACCCGTCGCCGAGCGGCGTGCGGACGCTCGATGCGGCGCGCGGCGCAGCTGACCGATGGATGCAGGCGTCGCACTCCACGAAGGACCATTGGGTCTTCGCGGCGGGCGGATACCCTGAAGCGCACGGTGAGGCGAGCCAGACGCGCGCCGTCTGGGCGGCGCTCGCATGGGCCACGAGCCGGCCG
The DNA here is from genome assembly GCA_038319425.1 of Gemmatimonadales bacterium. Lineage (GTDB taxonomy): Bacteria > Gemmatimonadota > Gemmatimonadetes > Gemmatimonadales > Gemmatimonadaceae > AG11. The sequence goes on along the minus strand of JBBQDE010000168.1, from coordinate 2,087 downwards.
GCGATCAAGGGGCTGGTCGTGAGCGAGGCTGGCGACTACGGCGTCATTCGCGGCCTGCGCGCGGCCGACGGCCACCTGCGGCGCGCCACATTCGCCGTGATGAACGCGATGCGCGGGTTGCGCGAGTCGGCAGCGCCGGACTCCACGCCACCCGCCCTCATGGTGCAGAAGCGGGTCGGCAGCTGACGGAGCGCACGCCGCACACCGCGGTGCTGCGCGCGGGCGCGCTCGTGCTGGCGCTGCTCGGGCTCCTGCCCACCGCGAACCTGCTCACCGACGGACGCGAAGTTCCCTGGTGGCTGCTCGGAACGATCGTCTGGTTCGTGTATGGGGCGCTGCTCCTCGCGGTGCTCTGGATCGTCGCCGAACGCTGGGGTGATGCCGTCGATCGCGCCACCATTCGCGCCGCCGCCGCGGTCATGCGCGCCCCCACCGGACCATTCATCGCCACGGTGAGCGCGGCGACCTCGTTGCTCGGCATCGCCATCGCGCTGTTCTGCTACGCGGGCCGCGGTTTCACCGGCGACGAGATGGCGATGACGTGGCACGCCCGCATGCTCGTCGCGGGGCATCTCGCCATACCGGCTCCAGCGCATCCCGAGTTCTTCAACACCGTCTCCGTGCTGGAGCGCGACGGCCGCTGGTTCTCGCAGTATCCCATCGGTGGACCGGCCCTGCTCGCCCTCGGTTTGCTCGTTCGCGCGCCCTGGGTGGTGAATCCGCTGCTGCTCGGCGTCGCCGCGTGGCAGCTGTATCGGTTCGTGCGCCGCGCATTCGGCGAGCCGGCGGCGCGCGCCACCACGCTGCTCTTTGTGTTGTCGCCGTTCGTGCTCGTCCTGGGTGCGACGCAGATGAACCACACCGCCGCCATGACGTTCACGGTCGTCGCGCTCGCGGAGCTGGCGGCGTGGGACGACGACGCGGCCGGCCGCCGCTGGGCGCATGCGGCGGGCATTGGGCTGGCCGTTGGCGCGGTGGCGCTCGTTCGCCCGCTCGACGCCGCGCTGGTGGCGGTGCCGATCGGCGTGTTTCAGCTCGCGCGGGCACGCCGCGACGCGACGCGATGGGCGAGCATCGGCGTGCAGTGCCTCGCCGGCGCCGTGCCGATTGGCCTGCTGCTCTGGGCGAACGCGCGAACGACCGGCGCGCCGTTGCTGTTCGCCTACGACGCCGCCCATGGTCCCGCGCACGCGCTCGGCTTCCACGTGGACCCGAACGGCGAGGCCCATACGCCGCGGCGCGGGCTCGTGTACGCCTCCGGCTATCTCATGCGCTTCGACCGCTTTCTGTTCGAGTGGCCGCTCCCGTCGCTGCTGTTGGTGTGCGTGGTGCTCGCGTCACTCCGTCGCGGAACGCGGTGGGACACGCTGCTGCTCGCGCTGATCGGAAGCTTCCTCGCGGGCTACGCGGCCTACTGGCACAACGGGTTCTTCGACGGTCCACGCTTCCTCTTTCCGATCGCGCCCGCACTGGTGCTCTATGCCGCACGCGCACCGGAAGCGGTCGAACGCGTCGCGCACGCGTCGCGTCGACGCTTCGCGCGGCTCGTCGTGCCCGCGTGCGTGGCGTGTGCCTGGCTCGTCCCGCTGTCGTTTTCCAGCGTTCCCGGGCGGGTAATGGCGCAGCGTGATCAGCGCACCAAGCTCAAGACCGACGTTGCCGGGCAGGCCAGCGACGGCCACCTCACCAATGCCCTCGTGCTCGTCCACGAGCCGTGGCGCGGGCGGCTGCTCGCGCGGCTGCGCGGCATCGGCGTGCCGCAGTTCGATGCCGAGCGCGTCGTGAATGCCACCGACGCGTGTGCGCTCCAGACGGCGCTCGACGACGAGGATGCTGCTCCCACGATGGGCATCGCTGCGCGCCGCGAGCGCGTGCTGTCGCGGGCGCGCAGCGCGGGCGCGGCGGCGGCGCAGCCGGGCACGAACGAAGAAGCGCGCATCGCGCGATCGGCCGGGGGGCCGGATACGCCAGCCTGTCGAGCCGACGAAGCCGCCGACACCATGGGCACGATGCCGTACGCGATGTTCCTGCGCGAGCAGACGGTCGGCCGTGACGGACGGCTCGCGGGTGACGTGGTGTGGGCGCGC
>JBBQDE010000167.1:0-6405 GCA_038319425.1 Gemmatimonadales bacterium | reverse complement strand
CTCGGCCTCGTGTCGCTCGGCGGCCACGCCCAGATGGTGCGTCCACTGGTGGCACCCATGGCGGAGGGCGCGGCCGAGCACCGGTTCGGGCCGCTGCCGGCGAAGACGCGCTTTCACATCCGCGCGCATTCGGCAGCCGTGGACAACATCGCCGTCTTCTTCGGCGAGGACATCTTCATCGCGATCGGCTCCATCCTGCTCATCAAGGGCTTCCTCGAGCAGAACGGCATCGTCGTCGAGCCGTCGCGCGTCGCGCTCTGGGCGATTCCCACGGCGGTCTCGGCGTGGCTCATCCACAACACGCGCCTGCTGCTGCTCGACCGCTCCCTGCGCCGCGAGCTCGCGTCGCCACCCGTGCGCGACGACGACGCGGGTGCGGCGTGATCACGCTGGAGCATGTCTACTGGTTGATGGGCACGCTCGCCGCGGGCGTGGCGTGGGTGAACGCGCGCGACGCGTCCAATCCCAGGCGCTGGAACAACACGGCGTTCTGGGGGCTGTATGCCGTCACCTTCCTCTTCGGCTCGCGACTGCCGCACGTCGCGAGCGGCGGGGTGGTGATCGCGATGGTGCTCGTGGCGAGCATCGGAAAGCTCGGCCAGACGACACGTGAATCGCAGACGCCCGCACAGCGGGAGGCGAGCGCCGCGCGCTGGGGGAACCGGCTCTTCATCCCTGCACTCACCATCCCGGCCGTCACGCTGCTCGGCAACGCCGTGTTCAAGACGGCGCAGCTCGGGGGCGTCGCGATCGTCGATCCGAAGCAGGTCACGCAGATCTCGCTCGGCCTTGGCGCGCTCGCCGGTCTCGGCGTCGGCATGGTCATGCTGCGTCCGCCGCTGTCGGCGCCGCTGCACGAAGCGCGACGGCTGTGGGACTCCGTCGGCTGGGCGGCCGTGCTGCCCCAGATGCTCGCCGCACTCGGCGCGCTGTTCGCCACGGCGGGGGTCGGCAAGGTGGTGGCGGCGCTCGCGGAACGGTGGCTTCCGCTCGGCAGCCCGTTCGCCGCCGTGGTGACCTACACGGTGGGGATGGCGCTCTTCACGATGATCATGGGCAACGCGTTCGCCGCCTTTCCCGTGATGACGGCAGGGATCGGGCTGCCGCTCATCATGACGCGCTTCGGCGGCGACGTCACCGTGATGGCCGCGGTCGGGATGCTGTCCGGCTTCTGCGGCACGCTCATGACCCCCATGGCAGCCAACTACAACATCGTCCCCGCCGCGCTGCTCGAGCTCCCCGATGAGTACGCGGTGATCAAGGCGCAGATCCCCACCGCCCTGCTGCTGCTTACGGTCAATACCTTTATCATGTACGCCTTCGTGTATAGGTAATGACGTTCGAACCCAAGACTACCGGTCCCGTCCTCGTATCTTCTGTGCCCATGCCGGATAGCCAGACCTTGACGCCTGCGTTGGCGAGCAGCTTTGCCCGTCTCGCGCTCGCGCATGTAGAGCGGGAATTTCCCAACAAGCTCGATCACGTGCTCGCCGGGCCCGACGACGTGCGCGGGCCGCGCGCGCTGCATCCGATCTTCTACGGCAGCTTCGACTGGCACTCCTGCGTGCACGGCTACTGGCTGCTCGCGGCGCTGATGCGACTGCACCCGGAGCTGCCGCACACGCCGGAGGCGTACGCGTTGTTCGACCGCCAGATCCGGCCGAACCGCGTCGCCGGCGAGGTGTCGTATCTCGCCGGGCCGATGCGTGGCGGCTTCGAGCGGCCGTACGGGTGGGCGTGGCTGCTCATGCTCACCGCGGAATTGGCGCGCAATCCGCTGCCGGACGCGGCGCGCTGGGCGCGCGCGCTCCAACCGCTCGCCGACGTGTTCGTCGCGCGGCTGCACGAGCATCTCGGCAAGGCTACCTACCCCGTGCGGGTCGGCACCCACTTCAATACGGCGTTCGCCCTCTCGCTCACACTGGAGTATGCCGAGGTCGTGCGCGACGAGTCGCTGATCAACCTGGTTCGGAACAAGGCCGTCGTCTGGTACGGCACCGATCGCGACTGCCAGGCCTGGGAGCCCGGCGGCGACGACTTTCTCTCGCCGGCCCTGATGGAGGCCGAGTGCATGCGCCGCGCGCTCGGCGAAGGAGAGTTCGGGCCGTGGATGGATGCCTTCCTGCCGCGCATCGCGCAGCGCGAGCCGCGCACGCTGTTCGAGCCCGCGCTGGTGAGCGACCGCACCGACGGCAAGATCGCCCACCTCGACGGGCTGAATCTCAGCCGCGCCTGGTGCTGGCGCTCGCTCGCGCGCACCTGGCCGATCGACGACCCGCGCCACCTCATTGCGCTCGAGGCGGCGGAGGCGCACATCGCGGCGAGCCTGCCACACGTGTCGGGCGACTACATGGGAGAGCACTGGCTGGGGGCGTACGCGCTGCTGGCGCTCGTGGGCTAGGACGCGGCGCGCTCGTCTACGCACGATGCGCGGGATATGATGAGGGAGCCTCTCGAACGAGACGTACCACCATGCGCCGCTCCGCCCTGCATGCTTTCGCGATCGCCGCCCTGCTGATCCCGGGCTGGGCGTTCGTCCAGGGCGAGCCGCCCGCTCAGGAGCCGGCCGTGCGCGTGTTCGAGGCGCTCCCCAACGGCGGCGTCATCGAGCTCCAGCGTGCGAGCGGCGACTCGGCCGGGATGCGAACGATCCGCGCCCGCCTGCGCGGCATCGCGCAGGCCCTCTCGGCCGGTGACTTCGCCGCGCCCGGATATCTCCACCTCGCGAAGCAGAAGGAGTTCGCGCAGCCGATCCTCACCCATCTCCGCGAGGTCGTTCACACCGCCTGTCCCGATGTGGAGGAGGCGATCAAGTGGGGCTCGCCCTTCTTCCTGTACAACGGCCGCCTGCTGTGCGGCATGGCGGGCTTCAAGGCCCACGCGATCTTCGGCTTCTGGCAGGGCGGCCTGATCGAGGGGGTGAGCCCGAACCGCAACGACGGCGGCGAGGCGATGGGCAATTTCGGCAAGCTCACGTCGGTGAAGGACCTCCCGAGCAAGCGCGACCTCACGACGCTCATCAAGCGGGCGACGAAGCTCCACGACGACGGCGTCATTCGTGACTCGGCCGAAGAAGGCGCCCAAGCCCGAGGCGAAGGCGCCCGCCGAGCTGACGGCCGCGTTGGCGAAGAACCGGCAGGCCGCCGCGCAGTTCAAGGCATTTCCGCCGAGCCATCGCCGCGAGTACATCGAGTGGATCGTCGAGGCGAAGCGCGACGAGACGAAGAGCCGGCGCGTCGCGCAGGCGGTCGAGTGGATCGCCGAGGGCAAGGGGCGGAACTGGAAGTACCAGTAGCGCCGATGACGCGTTAGTCCTCGTCCAGCGGCCGCCGGTCCGGCTCTACCCACGCACGCCGGGCCTCGTTGGACATCGGGCGCTCGCGCGACCAGAACTCGAGCGGCAGGGTTCGATCGGCCAGCGCGACCGAGCGGGCGCGATGAGGATCGTGGCAGTCATTTGATGTTCGTCGGGAGTGGAAGACTCGGCGTCTCCTTCGCCGTGTTGAGCACGATGGTGGTGCGAGTGCGGCCCACGCCGGGCACCGACTTGAGCTCCTCGCTGATGACGCGGTCCAGGTCGCGCGCCCCTCGGCAGCGCACCTTGAGCAGGTAATCGTCGTCGCCGGCCACGTGATGGCACTCCTGCACCTCGGCCAGCTTGCCCACCCGCTTCAGGAACGCCTTGCGGTGCTCGGGGCGATCGAGCGTGATGGCCACGAAGGCCGTGAGCGCTGCCCCGACAGATTCGGCATCCACCAGCGCCGCGTATCCGCGAATGACCCCGCCCTCCTCGAGCTTTCGCACGCGCTCGGCGGCCGCCGGCGCCGTCATGCCGAGCGTCTCCCCGAGCTTCGCCCACGACTCTCGTCCTGAGGCCTGGAGGACGGCGATTGCCTTGTAATCGATAGCGTCCATGTTATAAGTCTAACGAATCGAAGTTATTTAGCAAATCGGGTCGCGCGGCGTGGAACGCCGCGTTAGCGGGCGCTGAGCCGCGACGTTGTCGCGGCTCCACGCTTACGGGGCGCTGCGCTTACGGGGCGCTGCGCTAGCGGGCACGGCGGGGGCCGTCAGCCCCATAGCCACAGGGCCGAGCGCAGCGACGGGCCAGGCGCCCCGTAAGGGCCGCGCTCGCGCGGCCCGCCCTGTCTTCCGCTATCATTTAGTAGCTTGTCAATCCGGTAGTTCGCGACGCTTCGCGGGCTCACATTCGCGGAGACCCATGGGGATTTCGGGTGCAGTGACGACGGGATCACGCCCCTGGCGCTTCCCCTGGAAGTCGATACCGCTCGAGGAGCCAACCGAGGCGATCCTCGGCGAGCTCTTCGGCAGCGACCGGCTCGCGCAGCACGCGCGGCAGCTCGCACGCCGCCAGCGCACCGCCCCCCCGGAGATCTCGCGCCGCGGTTGGGGTCGCCAGCGGGGTTCGCTCCTCGTCCGGCTCGATGCCACCGAGGCCGTGCTGCGGCGCATCCACGGCAACCTCGCGCGCATCACGAGCGACGGCGTCACCGTCAGCCCGGCCGGCGACTGGCTCCTCGACAACTATCACGTCGTCGTCGCGCAGATCGCCGAGATCCGCACCACGCTGCCGACCAACTACTACAACGAGCTGCCCAAGCTCGCCGAGTCGAGCACGTACGCGAGCTATCCGCGCATCTACGAGATCGCGATCGAGCTCATCTCGCATACCGACGGCCGCCTCGACGAGGCGACGCTGGAGCTGATGGTGCGCGAGTACCAGCGCGTCACGCCGCTCTCCATGGGCGAACTGTGGGCGATGCCGGCCGTGCTGCGCATGGGCTTCCTCGAGAACATCCGGCACATGGCGCAGCGCGCGGCGCGCGACGCCGCCGACACGGTCGCCGCCGACGAGTGGGTGTCCCGCCTGCTCGCCGCCGACGACGCCGGCTCCAAGGTACTCGCCCGCGCCCTGGCGGATTTCGTCGATCAGTCTCGCCTGCTCACGCCGGCGTTCCTCACGCGCTTCCTGCAGCAGATGCGCAGCCGGCGCGCCGACTTCACGCCGCTGCTCTGGCTCGAGCAGTGGATCGGCGAAGACGTGATGAGCGTGGAGGAGGCGGTCCAGCGCTCCACCCAGCGGCTCGCCCTCTCGCAGCTCGTGATGGCGAACAGCATCGCCAGCCTGCGCGCGATCGGCAACATCGACTGGCGCGACTTCGTGGAGGACGCGAGCCTCGCCGAGGCGGTGCTGCGCCGCGACCCCGCCGGCGTCTACGGCGGGATGACGTTCGGCACGCGCGACCGCTACCGCCACGTCGTCGAGCGGTTGGCGAAACGCAGCCGCAAGTCGGAGCTCGAGGTGGCCGGCGCCGCCATCGACGCCGCCGCCGCCGCGGCCTCGCGGTCCGGACCGACCGCCATCGAGGCGCACGTCGGCTTCCATCTCGTCGATGGCGGCCTGCCGGTGCTCGAGGCGGAGGTGGGCTACCGCGCGCCGGTCGCGGAGCGGCTGCGCCGCCTGGCGTATCAGTTCCCGAGCACCACCTACCTGTGCACGATCAGCCTGCTCACGGCCATCGCGCTCACCGTCCTGCTGCATCCGGCGGAAGATGCGGCCGGCTGGGGCGTGCTTCTCGCGCTCTTCCTCGCGCTCGCGCCAGCGGCCGACGTGGCCGTCGCGATCGTCAACCAGCTCGTCACCCTGCTGTTCCCGCCGAGCCGCCTGCCTCGCCTCGACTTCACGCAGCGCGTGCCGGCGGTCCATCGCACCGTGGTGGTCGTGCCGATCCTGCTCGGCAGCGTGGAGCAGGTGGAAGATGCGCTCGAGCATCTCGAGGCGCAGCACCTGGCGAACGACGACCCGGAGATCCGGTTCGCGCTGCTCGGCGACTTCAACGATGCCGATCAGGCCGAGACGCTGACGGACGACGCGATCATCGACACTGCGGTCGCCGGCGTGCGCGCGCTGAACAAGTCGTATCGCGCAAAGAATGTCGCGAGCTCCCCGTTCTACGTCTTCTTCCGACCGCGCCGCCTGAACGTCGTGGACGGCAAGTGGATGGGATGGGAGCGCAAGCGTGGCAAGCTCGCCGACTTCAACGCGTTCGTCCTCGGCGGCGGCGGTGAGGCCTTCACCATCACCGAGGGCGACCTGGGCTGGCTGCACTCGGTGCGCTTCGCCATCACGCTCGACTCCGACACCGTGCTACCGCGCGACGCCGGCGTCACGCTGATCGGCACGATGGCGCATCCGCTCAATCGCGCCGAGTTCGACGAGACGGTGGGCCGCGTCACGCGCGGCTACGGCATCATGCAGCCACGCGTCAGCGTCTCGCTCGCCAGCGCGAACGGCTCGCGCTACGCGGCCATCTTCGCCGGCCATCCGGGCGTCGATCCGTACACCACCGCGGTGTCCGACGTCTACCAGGACCTGTTCGCCGA
>JBBQDE010000166.1:0-6428 GCA_038319425.1 Gemmatimonadales bacterium | reverse complement strand
TCAATCGTGGATGCCATGATTCAGTCGGTGTCTCGGGTCATTCCGGCATGCAACGGCCGGAAACGCTCTGCCTCGCCCCCAACGCGCGGCAGACTCGTAGAGGGGTTGGGGCCCCGACCTGCTGTGGTGCAGTGAAAACGTGAGAGGGTGAAAAGGTGAGAGAGTAACACTCTCTCACCTCACCCTCTTACCTTCTCACTCTCTTACTTTGAATACAGCTCGACGACCAGCTGTTCCTGGGCGGCGATCGGGATGCTCGTGCGGGCGGGCTTCTCGAGCACGCGGCCGCTGAACGTCTCCTTGTCGACCGCGATCCACGAAAGCGGCGCGCCGCGCGACGACTGGTCCATCGCCGTCAGCACGGAGACCTGCTCGCGCGACTTCACGCGCATCCGGACTTCCATGCCCGCGGCCACGTGGTAGCTCGGGATGTCGACGTTCTTCTGGTTCACTTCCACGTGGCGATGCCGGATGAGCTGGCGGGCGGCCTTGCGGCTGCCGGCGAAGCCCATGCGGTACACCACGTTGTCGAGGCGCGTCTCGAGGGCAGCCAGCAGGTTGTGGCCCGTGATGCCGGGCTGCGAGCTGACCTTCTCGAACGTGTTGCGGAACTGCTTCTCGCTCACGCCGTAGATGCGCTTGATCTTCTGCTTCTCACGCAGCTGCTTGGAGAACTCCGACGCCTTGCGGCGGCGGGCCGTGGCCTGACCGTGCTGCCCCGGCGCGTACGGACGACGCTCGACGGGGCACTTCTCGGTGAAGCACTTGGTGGCCTTGAGGAACAGCTTCGTTCCCTCGCGGCGGCACTGACGGCAGCTCGGACCTGTATAGCGACCCATCTCAGACTCTCCGACGCTTCGGAGGACGGCAGCCGTTGTGCGGGATCGGCGTCACGTCCTTGATCGACTTCACCTGCAATCCCGCGGCGGCCAGCGCCTGGATGGCGGACTCGCGGCCGCTCCCCGGTCCCTGCACGCGCACATGAACGCGCTTCACGCCCGCCGTCAACGCCTCGCGCGCGCACTGCTCGGCCGCGACGGTCGCGGCGAACGGTGTGCTCTTCTTCGAGCCCTTGAAGCCGGCCTTGCCCGACGACCCCCACGCGATCGCATTGCCGCGCGGGTCGGTGATCGTGACAGTGGTGTTGTTGAAGGTCGCGTTGACGTGGGCCACGCCCTCCGCCTCCACCACCTTCTTGGCCTTCTTGCCTGTCGCCATACGTTACTTGGTTACCTTCTTCTTGCCGGCGATCGCGCGACGCGGACCCTTCTTCGTGCGCGCATTGGTGTGCGTCCGCTGACCGCGCACGGGCAGGCCGCGACGATGGCGAATGCCGCGATACGAACCGATGTCCATCAGTCGCTTGATGTTCATCGCGACCTCGGTGCGCAGCGCGCCCTCGACGCGATACTCCTTCTCGATCACCCCGCGCAGCTTCTGCACGTCGGCGTCCGAGAGGTCGCGGATGCGAAGGTTCGCGTCGATCCCCGCCTTCTCCAGGATCTCCACGGCGGACGCACGTCCGATCCCGAAGATATAGGTCAGTCCGATCTCGACCTTCTTGTCCTTCGGGAGATCGATGCCAGAAATACGAGCCATTATTCTGTCAGCCCTGACGTTGCTTGTGCTTTGGATTGCGCTTGCAGATGATGCGAGTCACGCCGTTGCGCTTCACAACCTTGCAATGCTCGCAGATCGGCTTCACGCTGCTGCGGACTTTCACGAAACCACCATCGATGCAAAACGTGAGATTTTCCGACTGAGACACGTAGAATAACCGGGGCGGGAAGTTCACGCAACCCCGCTACTTATCACGAGTTCAGGGTGCTCTCAGGCTCCCGACGCGAGCTCCGTCAACACGGTCTGCATCGCGCGCCGGGGATCGGCCGCCGCGGTCACGGCGCGGCCGAGAATCAGGTACCGCGCCCCCGCCGCCTGCGCCGCGGCGGGTGTCATCACCCGGCGCTGGTCGTGCGCCGAGCCACCCGCCAGCCGGATGCCGGGCACGAGCAGCGCCAGCCGGTCGCCGTGCGCGTCCCGAACCGCCGCCGCCTCCGCCCCGCTGCACACCACACCGTGCAGGCCCGCCTCGGCGGCGTCCGCCGCGAGCCGCAGCACCTCGCGCTCTACCGCGAGGCCATCCCGCCCCCACACCGCCCCCAGCGATGCCGCGTCCAGCGACGTCAGCACGGTGACCGCGAGCAGGTCGCAGGCGGTCCGTCGCGCCGCCGCCGCCTGCGCGGCCTCCTGCGCCGCCGCCAGCATGGCCCGGCCGCCCGACGCGTGAACGGTGAGGAGCCGGACGCCGAGCGCGGCCGCGCTCCGCACCGCACCGGCCACCGTGTTGGGGATGTCGTGCAGCTTGAGGTCGAGGAAGACGTCGGCCCCGACCTCGTCCTGAAGCGCGTGAACGACGGCCGGACCCGCCGCCGTGAAAAGCTCACTGCCCACCTTGTAGAAGCGGCAGCTCTCCCCCAGCGTGCGCGCCATGCCAAGCGCCTCCGCGGCGGTGGCGACGTCGAGAGCGACGATCGGAAGGGCGCGCGGCGCGCTGGGCCGGTCGATCACCCGAGCACCTTCAGCGAGCCAACGAGGTCGGCGAGACGCGCGACGCCATGTCGTTCGCACCACCGCGCGAGGTCGCGCGCCACGCGCTCGGGCGCCCGGGGATCGCGCAGCATGGCGGTGCCGATCCCCACGAGGCTCGCCCCGGCCACGATGTATTGCAGCGCGTCCGCCGCGGACCCCACGCCGCCGATACCGAGAAGCGGCACAGTCACCGCCTGTCGCACCTTCCACGTGGCCAGCACGCCGATGGGGAGCAGCGCCGTACCGCTCACCCCGCCCGTGCCGAACCCGAGCGCCGGACGCCGCCGGTCGACGTCGATCACGAGCCCCGGCATCGTGTTCACCAGGGTCAGCGCATCCGCGCCCGCCTCCACCGCGATCGCCGCGCTGCGGGCGATGTCCGGCAGCGTGGGCGACAGCTTCACGAAGAGGGGCCGTCGCGTGGCCTGTCTCGCCCGTCGTACCACCTCGGCCAGCGCGGTGGGGTCCGCGCCGAACTCCAGTCCGCCGGCCTTCACGTTCGGGCAGCTCACGTTCAGTTCATAGGCGTCGAGCGCCCCGGCACTCTCGGCGGCCAGCGCGGCATCCAGCCGCTCGACGACGGCGGCGAACTCCTCCACGGCGAAGCCGACCACGTTGGCGATCTTGCGCACGCTCGGCAGCTCCGTCGACAGCCACGGCAGGTGATCGCGCCGCACCGACTCGACCCCGGGATTCGCCAGCCCCACGGCGTTGATCATGCCGCCCTCGAACTCCGCGACACGAGGGGCGGGCGCCCCCGGGCGCGGCAGCGGGCTCACGGCCTTCGTCACGAGGCCGCCAAGGGCCCCGAGATTCACCACCTCCGCGAGCTCCCGGCCGTAGGCGGCAGTGCCGGCGGCGAGCACGATGGGATTCTGGAACTCGAGACCGACCACCTGCACCGCCAGCGCGGAGCGGCGGCTCGTCACTTCGGGCCCAGGCTCCCGGCCGAGGACGACGCAGGAAGGGACGACACGCGGCGCTCGTAGCGCTGCAGGTACTCCAGCACGGCGTCGGAGATGGCGGCGGACAGCTCTTCCACTCGCTCCGGGTCGGTCATGTACGCGGCGTCGGCTGCGTTCGTGCCGAACCCGATCTCGACGAGCACCGCCGGCATGAAGGCGGTGACGAGCACGCGAAAGCCCGCCTGCTTCACGCCGCGGTTCGACCCGGGATGCACGCGTCCGAGGCGGCGCTGGATCAGCTCCGCCAGGTCGTTCGATTCGCGCAGGTGCTCGTTCTGCGCCATGTCGTTGAGGATGAAGTTGAGCGGGTCGCCGGCGTGCGCCGCCGACCTGGACTCGAACTTCACCACTTCGTTTTCCATCTGTTCGACGCGCCGCGCGTCCTCGGTCTTCGCTTCGGCGAGGAAGTACGTCTCGAAGCCGCGCGATGCCCCCGGATCCTTCCATCCGGGATTGGCCGCGTTCACGTGGATGCTGACGAACAGGTCGGCGTGTGCGTCGTTGGCGATACGGCCGCGATCGGAGAGCGCGATGAGCGTATCCGTCGTGCGCGTGTACTTGACGTCGATCCCGCGCCGGCCCAACGCCGCGCCGACACGCTGCGCGACGATGAGCGTGATGTTCTTCTCGGCGATCTGCGGGCCGCCGCCGATGGGCCCATGCATGCCGCCGTCAGGGCCGCCATGTCCCGCGTCCACCACGACGAGCTTGCGAGAGCGCAGCGATCCGATGGACGCACGCGACGTGATTACGCCACCGGGCGTCGTCGGAGTCCGCTTCGGCTCGCCGGCTTGCACGACCGGCTTGCTTCGCGGGACTGGCGCTGCCGCCGCGTCCTCGCGGTCGGCGAACTTGGTGAGCGACGAGAAGGCGCGCAGCTCGAAGCGCTCGGCGTCCCAGACCAGGTTGTTCGCCACGCGCGGGAGGATTTCGGCGACGAGCTGCAGGGGCACGAGCAGCACGCCCTTCCGCACCCGTGGCGGGGCCGCGAGCTGGTAGCTCTCCTGTCCGACCCTGGCCAGCCGGCTGCCCGGCACCACCTCGATCGAGGCCCCGCTCACGATGATCATCCAGCGATCACCCATCAGGTGGGACACGGTGATCGGGACAATCGGGCGAAGCGCATCGGCGCGGAGCATGGGTCCGTCGGCCGACGCCTCGAGCACGATCGAGATCGATCGGCCGGCGTCCTTCACGACGAGGGGACCCTCGGGGCCCGGGCGCGGAGCCGCGACGGTGAGCTGGAGCGCGGCGAGGAGAAGACGGATCACCGGGTGCGCACCGCGCGCGCGATCTCGCGATCGGCATCCTTCGCCTTCGCGTCCTCGCGCTTGTCGTGCTGCTTTTTGCCCTTGCCCAATGCGATCGCCACCTTCGCGATGCCTCGCTTGAAGTACAGCTCGAGCGGAATGAGGGTCAGTCCCTGCCGCTCGATTGCACCAATCAGACGCCCGATCTCCCGCTTGTGCAACAACAGCTTGCGCGTGCGGGTCGGCTCGTGGTTGTTGTAGCTGGCCCGCTCGTAGACCGAGATGTGCAGGTTGATGAGGAAGATCTCGCCGTCGCGCACGATGCCGTAGGCATCGGACAGGTTGGCCTTCCCCTCCCGCAGCGACTTGACCTCGCTGCCCGTGAGCACGAGACCGGCTTCATGGACGTCGAGGATCGTATAGTCGTGCCGCGCGCGCCGGTTCTTCGCGATGGACTCGACTTCTGGATTTTCGACGGGCTTCGGCATGGACGGAGGTGCGCGGCGCGCGACGCTGCGAGCCAGCCATGCAACATAGAGTTGCCGCATGATCGCGGCAACGCGATGCGTTGACTTGACGCGGCGATTCCGATTAATTTGCTGCGCTGTCCCGGCGTGCACTGCACGTCGACGCTCGGGTGGTGGAACTGGTAGACACGCAGGTCTCAGAAGCCTGTGCCTTCACCGGCGTGGGGGTTCAAGTCCCCCCTCGAGCATGCGGAAGAACGAAAGCCGACACTTGCGTGTCGGCTTCCGTTTTTCCGAACCGCCCAGCGCGCACTGCTCACTCAGCGCCGGCTTGGGACATGAGATGCCGGGTGTGAGCCTGGAGCGGGAAGGCGTGAGCGGTGAGACCTGAGCGCGAGCATCAGCCGGCGCTAAAAGCCTCGCCTGATGCTCAGCGCGCGACCTGCGAGGGCGGCACATCCTCCGGTAGCTCCGCGGTGCCGAAGCTCGCGCGCAGTGTCTCGAGCGCCGCCGCCAGATACTCGGCGACCAGCGCCGCCCCGCGCACGACAACGGGGTCGTCCGCCCGGATGGGACCGCCCGCGAACGCGAGCAGGTTCTGCGCGACGCGCGTGGCCGGCGTGCCGTGCCCGCGCGTCGTGAAGGCATCCCGATACGCGCTCAGCCGTGCATTGAACTGGCGCTCCGCCAGCTCACGCAGCTCGCCGTCAACCTTCGGGTCGCGCTCCATCCGCGCCACGAGGGTCCGCAGCACTTCCGACGGCGTCCGGTCGTCCAGCGCATCGCGCTGGGCGACGAGCACGCCCACCGCGCGTCGCAGATAACGGAGCTCCCAGGTCGCATGATCCGGGTCGCCCCGGGTGGCCGAGGCAGCGAGCCACGCGACGTCCGCGGCCGCCGGTTCCACCATAAGCGCGTCGACGTACGATGCGCTGCCGCGCTGGAGCGCGCGATCGTCGCGGAACGAGCGGAAGAGGCGCATCGGCGCCGGCGCGTCAGCCCTGCAGGACGGGGAGCGCCAGGCGACCGCTCGCCGCCGGCACCAGTCCGATGCGCTCGCGCACCTCGCTCTCCTGCATCAGGAGGTCGCTCAGTCGAACGCTCTCGAGCACGTCGTCGATGCGGCGCTGCAGCAGCATCCAGACCGGACGAATGCT
>JBBQDE010000165.1:0-6456 GCA_038319425.1 Gemmatimonadales bacterium | reverse complement strand
CCGGATGCGGCGGAGACGATCGCGCGGCGGATCCTCAAGCTGATTGCCGCACGGGAGAAGCCCGCACCGCGATAGTAGCCAGTGGCATTCCGCGATTGCTTTTGCCTGCTCGGCTCCCCCTCACGGCTCACACCGGTGTTGTTCCCGATGTCATGAGTTGTACGGAGGCAGGAAGGGCGCAGCAGCGAGCGACGAGGCGGTGCCCCAGGCCTGATACCTCCGCCCTCACGGCTCCTTCCTGCGACCGGAATCGCGAACAACACCGCGTTGAGTTGTGAGCAACCGCGAGGGGACAGCAAGAAAAGGACGCGGCCCGGTGTTCCGCACCGCACCGCTCCGTATATTTCGACTCAGATGCCGTCACTCCTCGATCCTGCCGACCCGAGACCCATCCACTTCGTCGGCATCGCCGGCGCAGGCATGAGTGCCCTCGCCGAGCTGTTCACCTTGCGCGGCGCAGTCGTGACCGGGTGCGACCGACATCCGGAGAACGCGGCGGACCTGGTGCGACAGGGCATCGTGGTGCACGGGTCGCATTCGCCCGATCACGTGGATGGCGCACGGGCCCTCGTCGTCACGTCGGCCATGCCGAAGGATCATCCGGAGCTCGTGCGCGCCCGCGAGCGCGGGCTGCCCGTCGTGCGCCGCGCTGAAGCGCTCGGCGAAGTCACGGCGGGCACGATGCTCGTCGGCGTGGCGGGCACGCATGGGAAATCCACCACCACGGTGCTGACGACCGAGGCACTTGCCGCTGCGGGCCTGGAGCCGACCGGCTACGTCGGGGCCCGAGTGACGTCGTGGGGCGGCAACGTCCGCGCTGGAGGCGGGCAGCGCTTCGTCGTCGAGGCAGACGAGTACGACCGTTCCTTCCTCGCGCTCGCACCCACGGTGGCGGTCGTGACGAACCTCGAGGCGGACCACATGGACATCTACGCCGACCTCGACGACCTGCGCCGTACCTTCGCGCAATACGTGCGCGGGGCGCGCTACGTGGTGCTGTGCGCCGACGATCCGGAAGCGAACCGAATTCCCACGCCGCCGACGGCGGAGGTGATCCGGTACGGGCTCAGCTCCCCCGATGCCCGCCTGCGCGCCACCGACATGCGCCGCGACGGATTGGGCACCCGCTTCACGGTGGTGTACGATGGCAAAGCACTCGGCGAAGTGGCGCTGTCGGTGCCCGGAGAGCACAACGTGCGCAACGCGCTCGCGGCGCTCGCCGTCGGGCTCGGGCTCGGTGCCACCGTGCCGCAGATGGCGGCGGGCATCGCGGCGTTCACGGGTGTGGAGCGCCGGTTCCAGCTGCTGGGCGAAGCGGGCGGCACACTCGTCGTCGACGACTATGCGCATCATCCCACCGAGGTGCGGGCCACGATCCAGGCGGCGCGCGCGGCCGCGCCGGAGCGCCGCCTCGTCATTGCCTTCCAGCCGCACCTCTACTCGCGCACACGCGATCTCGCGCGCGAGTTCGGCGAGGCGCTGGCGGCGGCGGACGTCGTCTACCTGCTCGACGTCTATCCGTCCCGCGAACAGCCCATCGCCGGCGTGTCGAGTGACCTCATTTCGACGGCCATGCGCGCGCTCGGACGCGCGCCGGCGTGGCAGGGGAGCCGTCAGGCCCTGGCGGACGCCATGGCCGGCAACGTGCGCGCGGGTGATCTCGTGATCACGATGGGCGCCGGCGACGTGACCCGGTGTGGCGCCGAGTTGCTCGCGTCGCTTCGCGACGCGGCGTGAGCGACCTCGCCGACAGCTCGGCAGCCGGATGGTTCGGCCGCCGCTTCCCTCGGTGGCGGCTGGGCGCTGGCGTCGTGCTCGTGCTCGTGCTGCTCGCCAGTCCGTTCTGGGGGCCGCGCGTGCTGCAGCGGCTCGACTTCTTTCGCATGCGGAAAATCGAGGTGCTCGGGCTCCGCTTCACGCCGCCGGGTGAAGTGCTCGCGCGGCTGCACGTCGACACTACGCGGAGCGTGTGGGATCCGCTCGAGCCCCTCGCCGCGCGAGTGGAGACGCATCCCCAGGTCGAACACGCGGTCGTCACCCGCCGGCTGCCCGGCACCCTCGTGGTGGATGTGACCGAGCGGCAGCCGGTGGCGCTGGTGACCGTGGGGGCCACGTTGCGCGCCGTGGACGAGCGCGGCGTCACCCTGCCGCTCGATCCGAGCCGCACCGTCGTCGACGCCCCGATCGTGTCGGCTCCGCTGCGTGAGACGGCTGTGTATCATCTCCTTGGCGCGATGCAGCGGGAGTCGCCCCGGCTCTACGCTCGTGTCAACTCCATCCGCGTCGCTGGTGGCGAATTGATGCTTCAGCTCGCCGACGTCACCGTGCGCACGATGACGACTGTGACCCTCGCGCGTCTTGGGGACATCGAACCCGTCGAGCGCGATCTCGCGCGGCGCCAGCTGCACGCCGCTGAGCTCGACCTCCGCTATAGAGACCAAGTGATCGCCAGATTGCCATGAACACGGACCGCCTCGTCGCAGGGCTGGACATCGGCTCGGCCAAGACCACTGCCATCATCGCCGAAGTCGTCGGTGACGTGAAGCATCCCACCATCAAGGTGCTGGGCGTCGGCCAGGCGCGCACCACGGGGATGCGGCGCGGCGTCGTGTCCGACATCGAGGAGACCACACGCTCCATTCGCAAGGCGCTCCAGGACGCCGAGCGCATGGCGGGCGCGCAGATCACCGAAGTGTACGCCGGCATCGCCGGCGAGCATGTCCGCGCCATGACGTCGAAGGGGATCGTGGCCGTCGCCAACGACGAGATCGCGAAGTCCGACGTGGACCGCGCGAACGAAGTGGCGCGCGCCCAGGCGATCCCGCAGGACCGCGAGCTGCTGCATGCCATCCCGCAGGAATACGCGGTGGACAAGGACACCGGCATCCGTGATCCCATCGGCATGAGCGGCACGCGGCTCGAGACCGAGATGTACCTCGTGACGATCGGGTCGTCGCCCGCCATCAACCTCCGCAAGAGTGTGGAGCGGGCGGGCTACAAGGTGCGCGAGCTGGTGCTCGAGCCCCTCGCCAGCGCGCTCGCCGTGCTCACGGAGGACGAGAAGGAGCTGGGCGTCGCGCTCGTCGAGATGGGCGCCGGCACGACCGACCTCGCCATCTTCCACGAAGGCAAGATCCGGCATCTCGGCACGATCGCGTTCGGGGGCAACAACGTCACGAGCGACATCGTGCACGGGCTGGGCGTTACCCAGGCCGACGCCGAGCGGCTGAAGGAACGCCACGGCTGCGCCTACGAACAGCTCGTCGATCCCAGCGAGATCATCCAGCTCCCCAGCACCGTGGCGCAGGGCGACCGACAGATCCCGCGCGAGCTGCTGGCGCACATCATCCACCAGCGCATGGACGAAATCTTCGATCTCGTGCAGCGCGAGGTCTCCACGGCCGGCTACGCCGGCAAGCTCGCCGCCGGTCTGGTCATCACCGGGGGCGCCGCCGCAATGCAGGGGGCGGCCGAGCTGGCGAGCGACGTGTTCGGCACCGGCGTGCGGGTGGGCACGCCGTCGGAGCAGGTAGGGGGGCTCAGCGACTCGGTCGACGCGTCGCGTTTCGCCACGGTGGTGGGTCTCGCACAATACGGCGCCCACCGGATGGCCCTCGGCGGCGCAACCGCCTCAGCGAAGCGCATCAAGCTCCCGAGCGGAGGCGGCATGGACAGGCTGGGCGAGCGGATCAAGTTCTGGCTCCAGGACTTCTTCTGAGCGTTGAGAAGGTGAAAGCGTGAGAGGGTGAGAAAGTGTGGAGGCCACGCCGAATCAGGTCCGGCGTGCCACTCGCCCTTCACCTTTTCACTTTTCACCTTCGCACCCTCTCACCCTCCACGCTCGTGCCCGTCCCTATGACAGTCTCATAAAGCTGGTGCGCGCATCGCGTTTGTGGAAAAGATTGCTCCGAAACGCGTGTGCCCTGGCCGTTACTCACTCGTCATACCCACGAGCAGCACAGGGCTGGCCGGAACCTCGGGAGCCGTTATATTGCCCCTCAGTTCCGGGCCGCCGGTTGTCGTTTTTCCCTCCGTGGTGGTTGCCGTCGCCGTGCCCGACCTGTTGCGCCTTCCTGTTTTCCCCATTGCACACCTCGTCGTAGGGGAGTGTCGTACGCAATGATCTTCGAATTCGAAGAGAGCGCGGCGCAAAACGCTCGCATGAAAGTGGTCGGCGTCGGTGGTGGCGGTGGTAACGCCGTCAACCGCATGATCGACGAACACCTCGAAGGCGTCGAGTTCATCTCGGTCAACACGGACGCGCAGGCGCTCCTCTCGTCGAAGTCCGACCTGAAGATCCAGATCGGCAAGAAGCTCACGCGCGGCCTCGGCGCCGGCGCGCGCCCCGAGGTTGGCAAGCAGGCGATCGAGGAGAGCCGCGACGAGATGGCCAAGGCCGTCGCCGGCGCGGATCTCGTCTTCATCACGTGCGGCATGGGCGGCGGCACCGGCACCGGTGCGGCACCCGAGATCTGCGCGCTGGCCAAGGAGCAGGGCGCCCTCACCGTCGGCATCGTGACGCGGCCGTTCCTGTTCGAGGGGCGGAAGCGCATGCGTCAGGCGGATCAGGGCATCGCCGAGATGCGCAAGCACGTCGACACGATGATCGTCGTGCCGAACGAGCGGCTGCTCGCCGTCGTCGGCAAGGGGATCCCGTTCCAGGACGCGCTCAAGAAGGCAGACGAGGTCCTGCTGCACGCCACGCAAGGCATCTCGTCGCTCATCAGCGTGACCGGCCTTGTGAATGTCGACTTCGCCGACGTCCGCACCGTCATGCAGAGCGGCGGCTCGGCGCTGATGGGGACCGGCATCGGACGCGGGGAGAACCGCGCCATGGAAGCGGCGCAGCAGGCGATCTCGTCACCGCTGCTCGACAACATCAGCATCTCCGGGGCGTCCGGCGTACTCGTGAACATCACGGGCGGCGCGGACCTCACCCTGGGTGAAGTCCATCAGATCAACGAGATCATCCACGACGCCGTCGGGGACGACGCCGAGATCATCTTCGGTGCCGTCCACGAGCCGGCGATGCAGGGCGAGATCCGCGTCACGGTCATCGCGACCGGTTTCGACAAGGCCATCCAGCCCGGCCTGGTCACGCCGGCGCACGAGGTGACGCCGGTCACGGCGCAGAAGGGTGCCCCGGTGATTCCTTTCCCCGGCACTCGCCCGTCCCGTGTCGGTGGGAGCATTCCCGCCCGCCCCGCCAACGACATTCCCAGAGCGCCCCGGTCCCCGGCTCCGCCGAGCCAGCCGAGCGCCGGGTCGCAGGATCTCAGCGACATGGAGATCCCGACCTTCATTCGGAGACAGATGGATTGAAGAAGCGCCCAACTCGCGCCACGGCGTACCTGACGGCGGCGCTTCTCGTCCTCGTCGCCCTCCGCTACACGCCGGAGCTGCCCGACGCGCCTCCTGCCGCCGGCGTGCTGCAGCACGGCACGCCGCGCGCCGTGACCGATTCCGTCGCCGCGCCGGCCGTCGCTTCGCGTACCGAAAAGCTCAATCGCGGTGAGACGCTGATCGGTCTCTTCAAGCGCGTCGGACTCTCGGACCAGTCGGCCCAGGAGATCGTCCGCGCCGCGACCAGCTCGGCGATCGAGCCTCGCTACCTCCAGGCTGGCATGCCGGTGGAGTTCACCGGCGACAGCGCAATCGAGAACCCGAAAGAGCTCGTCTTCCACCTCGGCATCGACCGTCTCCTCCGCATGCGTCGCTCGGCCCAGGGCTGGGTGGGCACCGAGGAGCGCCTCCCGTGGACGACGGACACCGTCGTCGTCGGCGGCACGATCAACAGCACGCTCTACCAGGCGATGGACGCCGGCGCCGCGCAGTATTTCCCCGCGCACGCGAAGGACGAGCTGACTTGGGCGCTCGCCGACATCTTCGAGTACCGCGTGGACATGAGCCGCGATCTCCAGGTCGGTGATGAGTTCAAGGCGCTCGTCGAACGCAGCGTCGGACCTGGCGGCATCACGAAGGTGGGCAAGGTGCTCGCAGCCTCGTTCTCCCTCTCCGGGAGCGACATCTCGGCGGTGCGGTTCGAGAGCAAGTCGGCGAGCCCGCAATACTACGACGCAACCGGACGGTCGCTGCGCGCCGCGTTCCTGCGCGCGCCGCTCGAGTTCCGCCGCATCTCGAGCGTGTTCGGGATGCGGAAGCATCCCATACTCGGTATCTGGCGCCAGCACGCCGGAACCGATTACGCGGCGTCTCAGGGAACACCCGTGCGCTCCGTCGGCGACGGCGTCGTCATCTTCGCTGGTCGCAAGGGCGGCTACGGCAACGCCATCGAGGTGCGGCACCGCAATGGATTCGTGAGTCGCTACGGTCACCTGCGCGCGTTCGCTCGCACGACGAAGCGAGGCGCCAACGTGACCATCGGTCAGACCATCGGATTCGTCGGCATGACCGGTCTCGCCACCGCGCCGCATCTGCACTTCGAGGTGCTCGTCG
>JBBQDE010000164.1:0-6460 GCA_038319425.1 Gemmatimonadales bacterium | reverse complement strand
CCGGCCCCGATGGCCAGCTCGGCACGAAGGCGCAGGATCTCGCCGCGCACGGCTCGGGGGTCGTTCGCTTTCGTGCCCATGACCCCGAAGAGCTGCGCGTCCGTCGCGTGGGCACCGACGTCGCCGTGACCGCACTGCGCGCTCGACTCGCGGTGGAGGTGGCCGGCACGCTTCTCGGGGGCACCTACCGATATACGAGGGTGTGGGCTCGGGAGGATGGCGGGGCCTGGCGCGTCGTCGGCGGCCACGTGAGCGAGATTCCCGCGCCGCCGCAGGCGGGCGAGTAGCGAGCTGCCCCGCCCCAAAGCACGATCGTCCAGAAGGTGGTCTGGCGGACGAGCCGACATGTATGCAACATTGTGTACGATTATCGGCGCCCTCACACACCACCATTTCCATGGCCACTCCGTCCGTCCTGACGCCAGCGCAGCGTTCCGCCGACCGCGCCATTGCAACGCCGCGCCGCGCGCGCCTCGAACCGGTGGACGTGGTGCGCGGCGTGATCATGATCATCATGGCGCTCGATCACACGCGCGACTACTTCGGCATCCCTGGCCAGGACCCGACCAACCTGGGCACCGCCACGGCGGCGTTGTTCTTCACGCGGTGGATCACGCACTTCTGCGCGCCGGTGTTCTTCCTGCTCACCGGTACTGGGGCGTACCTCTCGCTGCGCCGGAAGTCCGTGAGCGAGCTGTCGCGATTCCTGTTCACGCGCGGCATCTGGCTGATCGTCCTCGACGCGGTGGTGATGCGGTGTCTTGCCTACCAGTTCAACTTCGACTTCCACACCACCCTGCTCATCGTGCTGTGGGCGCTCGGCTGGTCGATGATCGCGCTGTCGGTGCTCGTGCGACTTCCGGTGTCAGCCGTTACCGCGATTGGTGCCGCGATGATCGTCACGCACAACCTGCTGGACAGCGTGAAGTGGGCGAGCCCGATCTGGACCGTGCTCCACGTTCCCGGCTTCCTCCTCAACACGCCCGACCGCATCGTGTTCGTGACGTACCCGCTCATCCCCTGGATCGGCGTGACGGCCGTCGGGTATGGCCTCGGGCGCGTCTACGATTGGGATGCCGAGCGCCGCCGGACATTCCTGCTGCGCCTGGGGACGGCGCTGAGCGTGGCGTTCCTCGCGCTCCGTGGACTCAACGTGTACGGCGATGCGTCGCGCTGGAGCGTGCAGAAGACGACGGCGTTCACGGTGCTCTCGTTCCTGAACACGACCAAGTACCCGCCGTCGCTGCTGTTCCTGCTGATGACGCTCGGTCCGGCGCTGCTCTTCCTTCGGGCCGTGGACCGCGGCACCCCGCGCTTGCTCCAGAAGGCGCTCGTGATCGGCAAGGTACCGCTCTTCTACTACATGGTGCACTTCTTCCTGATCCACGCACTGGCGCTGATTGTCTGTTACATGCGGTATGGATCGGTGCACTGGATGGTGGAGTCGCCCGATCTCGCGCGCTACCCGTTCACGCCGCCGCCGGAGTGGGGGTATTCGCTGCCCGTCGTGTATCTGGTGTGGGCCGTGGTCGTGATCACGATGTATCCGCTCTGCCGCTGGTTCGCCGCGCTCAAGCAGCGCCGAAGCGACGCATGGCTCAGCTATCTGTGACGACGTTGCCGGCGACGTCATTGCCAACGTCGCCGGTTCGCTGCTTATTCTGCGCTCACGCCGCCTTGTTGAACCCGAAGAAATTCGACGGGAGACCGACGCAGCGTCGCACGTATCTCAACGACGGCAGCTAGTGGCGACAGGCGTGCGAGGTCTACGCGGAACACCTCGGCGGAAGATCGCGACGATGACATTGCACGGTGAGCAGCCCCGAGTCGGAGAGGGTGCGGCTGTGGAGGGTGAAGCAGGAGTGTGCGTCGGCGTAGATAGGCGGGCGGTCGCGTGAGTGAGTGGATGCCAGCGAGCGAGTTCGTATTCCCTTTTCATCCCGGAGAGTTCCATGCCCCAGTACCTGATCGAGCGCAACATTCCCGGAGCAGGCAAGCTCACCGCCGCGGAGCTCAAGGGAATATCCCAGAAGTCGTGCAGCGTGCTGAACACCCTCGGACCCGCGATTCAATGGGTGCACAGCTACGTGACTGACGATCAGATTCACTGTATCTATCGTGCGCCGAACGAGGCGATGGTGCGCGAGCACGCGAGGCAGGGTGGTTTTCCGGCGGATCGCGTGTCGGAGATCAGGACCGTGATCGATCCGACGACCGCGGAATAGCCACGTAGTGGCGACCCTGGCCGACGTCCGTCGCATCGCGGTGAAGCTGCCCGAGTTCGACGAGACGGACGGAGGATTATCCTTCTCGGTCCGCACCAAGGCGATCGTCTCCGATGCCCGTCGGCGCGAAGAGCTTCGCTCGCGCCGACGGCTTCGCCGCGCGTCCGCCTACAGCTGCCCGACGAGCCGCTCGACCTGGCGCGCGTGCCTAGTGAGGTGCACGACGTGGATTCGGAACCCGTCGCCAAGATTCATCCTGGGCGCCCACGACGGCAGCGCCGGCGAGCCGATTCGCAGCGCCCGCCAATCGTAGGTCGAGGCGTCGTCCATCCGGCTCACAAACATCAGCTCGCGAGCGAGCAGTGCGTCAATGACGCCATTGCGCGGCGTGGGGCCGGGGCGAAACACGCGCGGACCCTTGAGCGGCTTGGAGCCGAGGAGCGACTTGGCAATGAGGCCGCCGATGAACGACGGCTTCCATTCGCGGGCCGGCGCCCCCGCGTCGGGCCGGGCGCCGGCGAGGAGCGCGGCGAGGGGCTTGTCGATCAGCTCGTCGGCGATGAGCAGGTGTTCGAGCACCTGCCCCACGCTCCACCCGGTTGGCTCGGGATGCTCGCCGACCTGCGACGCGTTCAATGGCCGCAGCATGCCGACCAGTCGCTCACGCGTCGCCACTGCTTCGGCGCGAAGCTGCTGATAAAGCTCTCGCTGCGGCAGGCGCATCGCCTATCGCTCCGATGAGATGGCCAGCTGGAACCCGTCGGGATCCTGCACCCGGAAGACGCGGGCGCCCCAAGGCATGTCGGCCGGCTCGGATCCGAGCGTGACGCCGGCCTTCTTTATCCGCGCCGCGATCGCGTCGATGCTCTGGGACGTCGTGAACTGCAGCGAGAAGCCGGCGCCCTTCACGCGGTCAGTACCCTTGGCGCCGTCGTCCTGATTGAGCAGGAGTTGCACAGCCCCGGCTTTCAGCGCCACCGCCAGGAGCTTCCCCTCGCGCTCATACTGCCGCTCGACGGTGAAGCCGATGACGTCGCGGTACCAGGCGACGCTGGTCGGCAGATCCTTCACGGTGAGCGACGCCATGAGATCGCTCGCCCGGAAGGACTCGGGCTGGGTGCGCGTGGTGCCATCGGCGCCGATCGGAGAATCGATGCTCATGCAGTTCCTGGTTAGGACGTCGGTCGACGTCGACAGCCTTGAATAAGGCGCGCCCAATGGCGAGTGACAAGGCAGTCGGGTCGGGAGGCAGCAACTCATTTCTCACCCCGACCCCGGCCGGCGGCACCGGCTCCTGCTCGAGCACTCCGGCTTCCAGCGTTCGACGCATCGCCTTCAGGGGCGCGAGCGATGGACGGCAGCGCATGGTCGGCGTGATGCGCGAGGCGCCTGCGAGCTAGATCCGCGTCTTACGGGCCACCAACTCCCACACAGCTCGCCGCCAAGTAGATTTCACGTGCTGATTCTTCCAGGCGCGCGAGGATGCATGTGCAAGGGGTTGATGACGGCTTGTCGTAGTAGCGCGGCGCGAGCCATCCTGCTGCTCGTCATGGGCGGAGCGCTGGGCTGCACGCATACCGATGCTGCTGCCCGAGCCGAAGCCGCGGACGGACGACCGGCCGCTCGTGTCTATCCCGGTACCGCGCGCATGGCCGACACCCTCGCGGCCATCGCGGCGCGGGGCCTCGCGAACCCGGAGGGGAATCCCTTCCTCAACCGCGCGCGCGCCGACCGCATCCAGTCGAGGCTCCTCGGCCAGAGTGGCGCTGAAGCGCTGAACATCCGCCATATGCTCGCGGACGAGCGGCTGAGGGCGGGGCAGACGCGTGAAGCAATCACGGAGCTGGAAGGCGTGATGCGCGACGCGCATCTCTCGGCCGAGGCCGTGACGGAGCGGAACAAGCCGTTCTTCGACCTGCTCGCGCTCGCGTATCTCCGCCTGGGCGAGCAGGAGAACTGCCTCAACAACCCGGCGGCGAACGTGTGCATCCTTCCGCTCGCCGGCGGCGCGCGGCACGTCAAGCAGGAAGGGGCGCGCGGCGCGATTGCTCGATACACCGAGCTGCTGAAGCACTTTCCCGACGACCGCGGTTCGCTGTGGCTGCTCAACATCGCGTGGCTGCAGGTGGGCGGATATCCGGACAGCGTACCGAAGCAGTACGTCGTTCCGAACCTCGCGCCCCGCCCCAACGATCCCTTCCCGAACTTTCCCAACATCGCCAGCGACGTGGGCCTCGCCGTCAACGGGCGCGCTGGAGGTGTGAGCATCGACGATTTCAATGGCGACGGTCTGCTCGACGTCTTCATGACGGGCTGGGGTCCCACCGATCCGGTACATCTCTTCCTGGCCGACGGACACGGCGGATACGTGGACCACACGGCCGAGTCGGGGCTCAAGGGCATCGTCGGTGGGCTCAACACCACCCACGCCGACTACGACAACGACGGCGACGTGGACATCCTGGTGCTGCGCGGCGCGTGGAACGGCGAGAACGGTCTCTACCCCAGCTCGCTGCTGCGCAACCGCGGCGACGGCACGTTCGACGACGTCACCTTCGAGGCGGGGCTCGCGTCCGCTGCACCCACCAACTCCGCGGCCTGGGCCGACTTCAACCTGGACGGGTATCTCGACCTGTTCATCGGCCGCGAATCGTGGGCGCAGGTACGTGCCGCCCCGTCGCATCGCTCGGAGCTGTACCTCAACAATCGCGATGGCACCTTCACCGAGGTCTCCCACAAGATGGGCATCGACCTCGACGACTTCGTGAAGGGTGTCACGTGGGGCGACGTGAACAACGACGGGCTCCCCGACCTGTTCGTGTCCGTGATCTACGGGAAGAACCGGCTCTACATCAATCGCGGCGGCAAGTCGATCGACACGTGGCGCTTCGAGGAGCGCGCGCTCGCGGCCGGCGTCGAGCTGCCGCTCGCGTCGTTCCCCACCTGGTTCTGGGACTACGACCAGGACGGGTGGGACGACCTGCTGGTGTTGAGCTACGACGTGAACAGCTCGATGGCCGACATGGTGGCGCGCGAGTACCTCGGCCTGCCGCGGAAGATGATGCAGAACGGCAAGATGACGGAGAACGAACCGTCGCGGCTCTACCGGAACAATCACGACGGCACCTTCTCCGACGTGACGAAGAAGGCCGGCCTGGCGGACAAGGTCATCTACGCCATGGGCTCGAACTTCGGGGACCTGGACAACGATGGGTGGCTGGACTTCTACGTGGGAACCGGCAACCCCGATCTCCGGTCGGTCATCCCGAATCGCATGTTCCACAACGTGCAGGGCACGCGCTTCGAGGAAGTCACGCTGCCGGGCGGATTCGGCCACCTGCAGAAGGGGCACGCCACCGCGTTCGCCGATCTCGATCGCGACGGCGACGAGGACATCTTCATGGTGATCGGCGGCGCGTTCGAGGGCGACCGATACACGAGCGTGCTGTTCGAGAATCCCGGGTGGCGCGATCACGCGTGGCTCGAGCTCGAGCTCGAGGGGCGCACCGCGAACCGGTCGGCGATCGGCGCCAGGGTCGAGGTCGTGGTCGACCAGCCGGGTAGTGGCACGCGGACAATCTGGCGCACCGTGAACACCGGCGGCTCGTTCGGCTCGGGGAGCCTCCAGCTCCACGTGGGGCTGGGCAGCGCGACGCGCGTAGAGTCGCTGCGGATTCACTGGCCCGATTCGGCGCGGAGCGTCACCACGCACACGCGGCTCGCCGTAAACCACGTCTATCACGTGATCCAGGGACAGGAGCCGGTCGCGCTGAACCGGCCCGCCGTGCCGTTCCGGCACGTAGCGCTCAGCCCACCGCCGGCGCACCAGCACCCCTGAGCCGGCGCGCTATCGCTTCTTCACGAAGCGCGCGGTGCCGCCGAAGCCGCGGTACGTTCCGACGAGCGTGTCGCCGCGGATGTCGCCGATGAACTTCTCGGTCGTATCGCGTGCCGACCACGCGCTCAACAGCGCGAGCTCGACGTGCCCATCCTTGATCGTGCCGAGCAGGCCGCAGGTGAGGCAGCCGGTGTAGCCGAATCGCCCGCGCACGTCGTAGCGACCACTCAATGCGTCGGGCTGATCGCCCCGCGACGCGCGCGACTCCACGTAGAGCTCCATCGCGAGGAAGGGCGTCGTCAACCGCTCGGTGGCGGTGCCGGCGAACTGGAACGTCCCCTCGATCGGCTCGACCTGCGGCGCCACCACATGCAGGTCCTGGAATCGCAGCCGCACC
>JBBQDE010000163.1:0-6467 GCA_038319425.1 Gemmatimonadales bacterium | reverse complement strand
GCTGCCCGACGGCGACGTGGGTCAGCGCCGCGTGGTCGCCGGACTCGTCGTGCAACGCGGCGGTCAGCGCCGACATCGCGCCGGCGCTCACGAGAGGGGCCGGCTTCGCCGCGGCCGCGGAGCGGGACCGCCGGCTGCGCGGACGGCCGAGTGACTCGCGCACCGAGTCGAGCGCGCCGCTCGGCGACCGGCGCTTGCGCTCGGCGATGGTGCGGGCCTTGGACAGGCGCGCGTCGTAGCGCGTGCGCGACTCTTCCGACGTCTGCGACTCGCGATAGCGCTCGAGGAGCTCGACCTCGTCGTCGTAGCGGTGCAGCGTGCGGTAGAGCGCCGCGAGGCGGCCGCACAGCCAGCCGGGATAGACGGGGCGAGCCGCGAGGCTGGCGGTCAATGCTTCCTCGAGGAGCGCGACGGCCGCTGCCGAGTCGCCGATGCGGTGGCGTGCTTCCGCCTCGCGCACCTGGTCGGCGGCATCTCCGGTCATGAAGGGTGGAAGCGCCTTGTAGCCGGGCATATCCTGCTCGAGTAGGAATCCACGGGAGCGCGCCGCCGCCTGTGGCTCCGATAAACATGCGGAGCCGACACACGTGACACGAGACTAGCGAACGCCGCCGGTATCCGCCAGCAAGGCGCTGCGGTGCATGTAGTTGGAGAGCGCCATCTGTACGAATCCGTACATTGGGAAGCGCGATGCGCGTGCGCGAAGTGCGCGGCTGCGCCAGCGGACTAATGCAGCGCGCGTGCCAGTCCGATCGTCGTCCGCGCGACCGACAGCGGCATCGTCCGGCCGCCTGCTACGAGTGCGAGTGGCTCTCGCCGGGCGGCTTGCGGAAGAGCCGCTTCACCCACGCGACGAGACCGGTGGACGGCTTCGCGATCGGCGGCGCTTCGACGCCCGCGATGAACGAGCGGAAGATCATCTCCACCGCGCCGACCCGCAGCGTGGCGCCGGTGGGCAGCTCGCGCTCGCCCGCGACGCGATAGCCGTCGACGAACGTGCCGTTCACCGAGCGCAGGTCCACCACGTACCACGTGTCGCCTTTCCGCAGCAGCGTGGCGTGCGCGGTGGACACGCTGTCGTCGCGAATGCGCACGTCGCTCTGCTCGCCGCGCCCGATGGAGCACACGGGACGCTCGATGTGGAACGACGCCCCGGCGAACGAGCCGCGCACGATCTCGAGGCTCGCGGTGGGCGAGCGGCGGCTCGCCTTGCTCGCCGCCTCCGAGGCCATCACGCTGCGCAGGCTCGACATGTCGAGGATCGCCGTCGCGGCGCGGCTCGCCTGGTCCGGCGTCGGCTCGCTCCCCGCATGCCCTTCGAGCTCGAAGCGAATCTCCTCGTCATGCAGCCGCAGCACGTCCCCGTGATCGAGGATGCGAGTGCCGGCCACGCGCGATCCATTCACGAGCGTGCCGTTGGAGCTCTCGTCGGTGAGCAGGTAGCCGCCGGGCACCGGCGTGATGGACGCGTGCCGGCGCGACACGCCCACGTCGGGGATCACGACGTCGCATTCCGTGTCGCGTCCGATCACCGCCTTGCGCGGCGGCAGCGGGAACGACGCCCCGGTCTTCAGCACGACCAGTCTCGCCGGCGAGAGATTCGGCGGCAGTGTCGGCGACACCGCCACCGAGGATCCAGCCGGTGTCAGCCCCCCCGCCTGCGCCGTTTCGCTGCCCGGCATGTCCGCCTCGAACGTGAGGCGGCAGCCGGCGATGTCGATGTGGGTGCCGTGGCGCAGCTCCGCGGGCGCCACGCCAAGCGGCTGCTCGTCGAGCCGCACCACCACCGACGCGGTGAGCCGGCGAATGAGCACGGGGCCGTGGGTGGGCACCGTGATGCTCGCGACCGGAGGCTGCCAGGCCAGCGCCGCCACGGGGAGCGCATCCGCACCACGCCCGCCGAGGGTGTTGTTGCCCACCCTCAGCACGGCACGGTCGGTCCCCGATCTCAGAAGCGGCATGGCGGACGTGAGTCTCTCGCGGGAATCAGGCTGCCCCTGAAAATAAGTGATCCGTGGGCAGTCGATGAAGTTGTGAGCAGCCGGGACGCCGGGCGGTGATTTGCCTCACGTTCGGTTGCATGTTGTGGACTCCCGTCTGTTCCACGCGCAACGACGGGGCGCCGCGTGCTTCGCTCGCGGCTTACGGGGCGGCTCGCGTGGAACGCGAGCCTGGGGGGCGCTGCTTCGCTGGCTTACGGGGCGCATCGGCGCTGCGGGCCTCGCTAACGGCAGACGCCGTTGGCAGTCAGGCGGCGCGCCGCGCTCGCCGCCCCGTAAGCGGTGCGACGGAGCGCAGCGAGGTCGCCGCGCCCCGTCGGCGAGTGTTCCACGCTCGCCGTTCCCGTAAGGCGGCCGCGCGCGGAGCGCGCGGCCTCCGCCCTACTGTTCCACTACAATCAAAAACCGGCTCGGTCCCCAGAACTTCGACGGCTCCGTGATCTTCAGGTTGCCACGGAACGTGTCGTTGTCACGATCCTCGACCGTCGCGTAGTCCAGGCTCTGGCGCGAGACGATCCTCCACCGATGATCGCCATCGGGCATGTTGATCACGTTCGCCCCGCGCTGGTCGACCGCCGTGAACGCGCTGGCGTCCGCGGTGCGCGACATCTGGAGCGTGCGGCCCGGATGCGCGATGAGCAGGTTGGCGCCGCCTTCGCGCACGATCACGCCCTGCTTGAGCAGCTCGTCTTCCTTGCCGATCACGTAGAACGCCTTGTTGTGCTGGGCCTCGAGCGACGCGATCGTGGCGCCGAGCTCCTTCGTCACGCCGTTCAGGCTGTCCACACGGGTGGAGAGCGCGGCGATCGTCGCCGACTGGTGCTGGATCGTGGCGTTGAGATCGTTGATCATCGCCTCGTCGTTCGCGAGCTGGGCGCTGAGCACCTTGTTGTCCTCATGCGACTTCTTGAGCTCCGACGCCGTGGCGCGCGCACGCGCCACCAGCGCATCGACCCGCTCCATCACGGCCTTGCGGTTCTCGATCTGCTGCGCAAGGGGGTCGAGCGTGCCCTTCTTCGTTCCCTTCTTCGACTTCCCGACGACGCGCGACACGCTGCTGTCGATGTGCTGGATGAAGTCGTCGGCCTGCAGCACGACGCGCGTGAGCGAGTCCTTCTGGGCCGCGAGCTGCACGGTGAGCCGCTGCTGATCGGCCGCCTTGGCCGTCGCGAGACTGTCGGCGCGGACGTGCTCCTTGGAATCGCCGCAGGCGGCGAGGCCGGCGGCGGCCAGGATGACGAGAGAGAGATGGCGGGTGTTCATGTTCAGCGCCTCCATACGGCGTCGTTGTCGGCGGGAGAAACGACGCGTGGACGAGCGCATCGTGCATCTGACCCGCAATCGGGAAGGATTCAGTGAAGATCGTGCCAGGCGGCGCAACGCGCCGTCCGAAAACGCACAGTGTGCCTGTGATGCGTCACACACCCGCAGCACCGGCTCACCGATCACCGTCCTCAAGACGTGCGATTTCGGCGCGCGTAACGGGACGCGATATCGCCGACCGGTCGAGGACGCTCGGTTCGAACGGGTCGGCGCCCGCTACTTTCCGTCCGCCTCTCGCTTCGGCAGCCGGCCCGCGCGCTTCAGTGCCTTGCGCAGCACGAGCTCGGCCGCGCCGCTCAGAAGGCGGTGCGCAACCCCAGGTTGATCGTGCGCCCGGGCACCACCGTCACGTTGTCCGGCTCGCCCGTCTGCCGGTTGAGCAGGTTGTCGCCCGACAGGCTGACCCACGTGCGCGCGCGCACGGCGAGCGACGCACGAACGCTCAGGTGCGTCGTCCCCTGGTACTCACGCCAGTACGCGCGCTGTGCCGGCCCCACGGGCACGAGCCACCCGGTGGAATCGGCCGAGATGGACTTTGCGAGCGCCAGTTTGTCGTAGTTCACCCAATCAGCGGCGCGCGCCACCGATCCGCTGAGCGACCAGCGTGGCGCGGACCACACGACGTTGAGCACCATCGTGCGCGCCGGCACCTCGAGCATCCGGTCGCCCTCCTGCAGTCGCCTTGATAGCCGTTCGCGAGCCGAGCCACGCGGCTGTCCACGAGCGCCAGCGTCGCGCCAAGGGCGAGCGGCCCCAGCGTCGATCGCGCCTGCATCTCCCAGCCGGTGTTGTCGATGGCACCGACGTTCTGGAGCTGGTAGAGAAGGCGCGGCCGCGTGCCCGACCCGCTGGGTCCCCCGCCGCTCGTTCCGTAGTAGAGCAAGGCGACGGGCTGCACGAGTCCCGAGGCGCGCTGGTCGAACCGCGTGACGCCCACCACGAGATGCTCTCCCCACAATGCGTCGAGCCCCGCCTCGAGCCCCGACTGCTCCTCGGGCGCGAGCGCGCTGACGCGCGCGAGGCCACCGAGCCGGAGCGGCTCGACACCGCGTCGCCGGGCGTGTCGCCGCATCTCGCGCTCGAGCGGCAGGAGGTGCGCGACCTATTCGCTATCGCGCTGGCCGCGTTACCGGAACGGCAGCGCCTCATCCTCGCGCGGTTCGAGGTGGACGGGCTCACGACCGCCGAGATCGCGGTGGAGCTGGGCATCGCGCCGGAAACGGTGCGCTGGCACCTGCACCAGGCGCGGCACGCGCTGCGCGCGCCCTTGGGGGTGCTGCGGGACGATCACGCGCCGGTGCTCGAGCTGATGGCGTGAGCCAGGGCTGACGTCCCCGTTTTTGTCGGCCCGCCGCGCCCGCGCCGCCCCGCCTGGGAGCGTCCGGAACACGATGGCCGTTGCGCGCGGCCATCGTGTTCGCTTATCATCGAAGCACAGTGGCACGGGGTGCCCGCGCACGAACATCCAAGCGCGGGCTGAGATCACACCCGTCGAACCTGATCTGGGTCATTCCAGCGAAGGGAGCGTCACTGGTGCAGGTGCGTCGCGCCTGGCGGCAGTTCGAGCGCCACGTCCGCCCTCCTCCGCCGGTCACGGCTCCGTTCGCGATCACGCGGTACGTCGGAGTCGGACATGATGCTCGCCCACGCGCTCCTTTTCGCCCTTCAGATCACCGCGCCGTCCGCGCGCGCCGACACCGCGCGCGTGCGCGGCGATTCGCTGGCCGCCGATTCCCTCCGCGCTCATCGGGCCCGCCAGCTCGAGGCGGTGCAGGTCACCGCGGTGCGCGGTGGCGACGTCGCCATCTCCGCGAAGACGCTCGGCCGCGACGAGATCCAGCGGCGCTACACCGGACAGGAAACACCGATCCTGCTGCAGGCCGCGCCGGGCATCACGGCGTACTCCGAGAGCGGGTCGGCGTCGAACTATTCGTACATGCGGCTCCGGGGAATCGACCAGACGCGCATCAACATCACGCTCGACGGAATTCCGCTCAACGAGCCGGAGGACGAAGGACTGTTCTTCTCGAACTTTCCCGACTTCGCCAACAGCATTGCGTCGGTGCAGGTGCAGCGCGGGGTAGGGTCCAGCACGCACGGCGTCGCATCGTACGCCGGGTCCGTGAACTTCGAGTCGGTGCCGGTCGCCAACGTCTCTCCCGGCGGCGAGCTGCAGCTCACGCGCGGCGCCTATGCTACCTCGCGGGCGAGCGGCACCTACCAGACGGGACTCACGCCGAGCGGGTTCGCGGGGTACGTGCGCGGCTCGGTGCAGCGCACCGACGGCTACCGCAGCAACTCCGGCAACCGGTCGCACAGCGTCTTCGCGAGCGGCGGCTGGTTCGGCGCGCGCGACGTGGTGAAAGCCACGCTGCTCGCCGGGATCTCCGAGAACCAGCAGGCGTACCTGGCATCGCCGCTCTCGGTGCTGCGCGACGATCCGCGCGACAACCCGTACGGCAACTCGCCGGCGAGCGCCGTTGGCGACCGCTTCCATCAGGATCTCCTGAGCCTGGCGTGGACGCACGCGCTCACGTCCGTCCTCACGCTCGCCACGACCGCCTACGGATTCGACGCCGGCGGCTGGTACGACGTGCCTGGCGCGAGCGGCCTCGCCGACGCCTCCAACTACAACCTGCATTCGCGGTGGGGCGGTGTCATCGGCGCCCTCGAGTGGTCCGGCGACGGCGCCTCTGCGTCGCTCGGACTTCACGCATCGCGCTACGCACGCGAGCACTGGCTCCTCGCTCGGCCGGCGCTCGACACCCGCTACTACGACAACACCGGCTACAAGGGCGAGCAGAGCGCGTTCGCCAAGGGGTCGGTCACGCGCGGCCGAGCGACGTTCGTCGCCGACGTCCAGCTCCGGTCTGCGCAGTTCCGCTACCGACCCACCGATGGATCGGGCGTCGCGCCCACATCGGTGGAGTGGTCCTTCCTCAACCCCAAGGCCGGCGTGAGCGTCCGGCTCACCGACGCGCTGTCGGCCTACGCCAGCGCCGGGATGAACGGCCGGGAGCCGACCCGCGCCGACATGTTCGCCGGCGCCGACGACCTGGACAGCGTGACGGCGCGGTCGGTGCTCCCGCTCACCCGCGTGCGTCCGGAATCGGTGCGCGATCTCGAGACCGGCGCCACCTGGCG
>JBBQDE010000162.1:0-6479 GCA_038319425.1 Gemmatimonadales bacterium | reverse complement strand
TCGCGGCGCTCATCGTCGTCAGCGGTCTCGTCGCCCTTGCCGCGCGCCGCCTGAGCCTCGGGCGCGTCGTCTCCGAGCTCGCGGTCGCCCATCCACTCTGGATCGCCCTCGCGCTCGTTTCGTACGCCTTGATCCTCCCGTTGTGGGCACTGCAATGGCGCCTGCTCGTCCCCGATCAACGGCGCCCGCCACTGTCCACGATGCTCGCGGTGATCGCGATGACGTCCACGGTGTTGAACACGACGCCGCTGCTCGTCGGCGAGGCGGCGGGAGTGTTCCTGCTCGTCACCGAAGGAGCGCTGACGCGCGCCGCCGCGCTGTCCGTTCTCGCGATGGACCAGCTCTTCGTTGGCATCGCAAAGCTGTGCGTGCTCGCGGCGGCCGCCGCGACCGTGGACCTGCCGGCGTGGATGCAGCACGGCGCGGCGGCGCTCGTCGGTGCCGTTGTCGTGCTGCTGGTTGGCGTCGTCGTCGTCGCGTGGCGCGCCGATCACCTGTCGAGACTGTCGGCCCGCGTCCTGCCCGCGCGCGGCGTCCGGTTGCTCGCGTCCGTCGGCGAGGCGCTCACCCCGATTCGCTCGCCGACCCGAAGCGGCGGGGCGCTGGCGTTGGCGCTCGTCAAGAAGCTGGTCGAAGCGGCGGCGATCCTCTGCATGCAGCGGGCATTTGGCGTCGACTTGCCGATCGCCAGTGCGCTGCTGGTGCTCGCCGCCCTGAACCTCGCCACGCTCCTTCCGCTCGTTCCCGGCAACGTGGGGGTGTACGAGGCGTCGGTCGTCGTGGCGTACGCACACTTCGGGGTGTCGCCAGAGCGCGCACTCGGGATCGCCGTCGTCCAGCACGCGTGCCACTTCCTCGCGCTGGCCCTACCCGGCTATCGCTGGCTGGCGCGCGGCGCCGCCACCCGCAACACAGCCGCCGCGACGTAGATCTTCTCGTGGAGGCCGGCGACGTCGGCCCAGTCGTACGGCGGCGCCGACGCCGCGTTGTGGCTCGTCACGTACGCGCGGAACGGAGCGTCGAGTGCGAGGCGCGAGATTGCGCGCGAGAGCTCCCCCTCGTCGCGCACGAGCAGCCCGTCCACCCCTTGATGGATGAAGTCGCGTGCACCGCTGCCAAGCATCGCGACTACGGGCAGTCCGGCGGCGCGCGCCTCGAGGGCGGCGATCCCGAACGATTCCCGTTCGCTCGGAAGCACGAACGCATGAGCCGTGGCGTAGAGTCGTCGCAGCTCGTCGCGTCCGATGTGGCCGCGTAGCTCCACGCGGTCACCGACGCCGAGCGCCGCCGCGTGCCGCGCGATCGCCATGCGCTCCGGACCATCGCCGGCGAACACGAGCCGCATCCTCGATACGCCGCCCACGAACCGCGTGGCCGAGGTGAACGCACGCAGCAGCGCGAATGGCCGCTTCTTTCGCGACAGGCGCATCGCCGTCACGTAGAGCAGTTCCCCATCGTCGCGTAGGCCCGTTCGCGGCCCCGCCCGCCAGAAGGCCGCATCCACGCCGTTCGGAAGCACCGCGACGCCCGCGTCGGGCATCCAGCGGGTCGCCTGGGCGGCCACCACACTGCTCACCGCGCTGAGCACGATGCGGCCGTGAGCCCACCCGAACAGGGCTTCGCTGGCGCCGAGCAGCAGCGCGCTGCGGTGCAGCATGGAGTGAAAGGTGAGCACCGTTGGCAGTTTCGCGCGCGCCCCGGCGAGGGCGCCCGCGTACGCAACGGGCGACACCACGCTCGCGTGCGCGTGGACGACATCGAACCGTTCGGCGCGAATCACCTCTGCGACGCGACGAAGAGCGGACGGGCTGAAGGCAAACGCCGGGCCTGGCGCGAGCGCCGCGGGCACGCGGTGTACCGGCACGCCGTCCACGACGTCCGCTCCACGCGTCGTGGTGACGATTTGCGCATCGACGCCGCGCGCGCGCAGCGCGAGCGCGAGATCGCGCAGATGCAGCTCGATGCCCCCGACGCGCGGAAGAAACCAGTCGGAGACGAGTGCGACGCGCATCACGTGCCCGGCTAGTGCGCGTACCGCAGCGCGATCTCCGCGGCGTATTCGCGGCGGGACCGCCCGGCGAAATCCAGGTTGCGGACCCGTTCGCCCGCCAACCGCGCGCGCAGCCCCAGCCGGCTCCCGAGATCAGACACGAACGTCGCAACGGCGCGATCTCGAAGCTCGTTGGACGCATCGCCGATTCGTCGAATCACGAAGTACGCCCCCTGCTCCACGCTCACGTAATCAGCGCGGCTGTAGATCGCGCTGCGTCCCTCGACCGCCAGGGACCACCCGGCCGGCGCGTCCCAGCGAAGCAGCCCGCCGAACGCCTTTGCGTCGGGCCCGAGCTCGTCGCCGAGCAATCGTCCGCGCGCCGTGATCCCGTCCGAGAGCGCACCGTGGGTGTACGTCCGTACCCCGGTGTGCTTGGCCGACACGTGGATGGTGAGCGGCGATCCGGCGATGCTCGGAAGGCTGACACCTGCCGACTGCGCCCCATCCCACGTGAAGAGCGTGCGGATGCGATGGACATCGAAGTCGTCGATCACCAGCTCCGTGCTCAGGATCATTCCTGCCAGGCGCGCGATCCGCAGCCGGCCATCGACGCCCAGCAGCTTGTCCGAGTCGACGTCCAGCGTGCGCGAGGTGTCGGTGTAGTTGTGGCCCCGGAAGATGTCCACGAACGGGAGGAAGTCCACGAAGCGATTGCCGAGGCTCGACGCGCGACCGCCTTCGCCGCCGTAGTGATTCATGAACGAGGCGCCGAGCTCCAGCGATTGCCGCGGCTGCACGCTCACTTTGTACGCGAGCAGCTTGGAGTGCGACCGTGCCACGCTCGGCCCCAGATCGGCCACCAGCAGCGTCGCCTGCGTCGGACCCAGTCGGCCAAGCACGCCGGGCAGCTGGAACGGCGCATCGCTCGAGAGCGAGATGAGATCCATTGCGGGCGCGTCCGACGCGAGCAGCAGTCCGTCGCCCGACGCCTGCGCCCACGTCACCTGCTCGCGCCCCACACGCACCGCGACGTTGCGGTAGCGCGCCCGTACACCGGCGAGGAGGAGCTCAGCCCCGAGATTCGACGCGCCGCTCCCGCGCGTCGTTCGTCCCTCGATCCGCTCGCTGGCGTGAAGCGAGAGCCAGGACGTCGGGTCGACGCGATGAGACAGCTCGAGCGCGAGCGAGTGGCCGCTGGGCTGCCGTGTGCCGATGCGGCGTTCGACCACCGGGTCGATGCTCGCCTCGAGCGCGCGGGTGATCGACCCCGAAAAGCCGCGGCGGGCGTCATCGATGCTGCTCGCCATCAGGGCGGCGCCGTCCACGATGCCGGCGAGCGGTTCGTCTACCGAGCGCATCGTCGCCTCGCCGAACCGTTCGTCGAGCCGTCGCAGCAACACATCGGCCGTGCGGCTCGCGCCGGTCGCGGCGCCCGACGCGTCGAGGCGCATGCGCGCGACCCTCACGATGCGCGCCACCTCGCGGCGGGAATAGGGACGCTGGCCGACGATGATGGAGTCCAGCACGCCGAGCTCGGCGAGGTGATCGAGAGCGGCATACGCCGGGTCACCGGGCGGAACGACGCCCGTGCCCTGCGCGCCGGCCGAGCCGGTGCGGACGAGGAGCAACAGGACGAGGACCGCGAGGTGGGGGCGGCGGGCGAACGAGATCATGACGTGCGAGTGCCGAGCTAGCTGTGGGCGCGGGCGGGGAAGCCGCGGCGCAGCATGGCGTCGAGCCGGTCCCTGAAGTTCGCGAAGGTGTACCGCTGCTCGTACCGCTCGCGACCCGCTTCGCCCATGTCGCGCCGCCGCACGGTATCGCCCAACAGCGAGATCACCGCCTGGGCGAGTGCGTCGCGATCAGCCGCGGGCACGAGCATCCCGGTCACGCCGTCCTCCACCACTTCCCGGGCGGCGTCGTCGGCGCCGGCGATGCACGGGATGGCCGCGCGCATGGCGCGCAGATACGCGAGCGAGAATCCCTCCGCCCGGCTGGGAAGCGCGAAGCCCCCCGCCTTCGCAAGCATCGCGTCGAGCGTCGACTCGGAGACGATGCCGGCAAAACGAACGCTCCCGGCCAGCCCCAGCCCGTTCGCCTTCGCCTCGAGGCGCTTCACGTCGTCACCACCGCCCACGAGGGCCAGGCGCGCATCGGGCCGGCGGCCGAGGATGGCGGGCCACGCTTCGAGCAGCTCATCATGGCCCTTGAATCGCTCGGCCACGCTCATGCGCCCCGCGATCACGATCGTGCGCGCCGTCATCGAGCCGACGAGCGCGCCGTCCACCGGGCTCGTGTCGCGCTCCGGCATCAGCGCGAGCGGCAGCACCTCGGCCGGCGGAATCGCGGGGTGCGCCTCCGCCACGCGCCGCGCTGCGTACGCCGAGCTGGCGATGCGCATCGCCGCATCGGAGAGCGCGCGCTGCCGCGCCGCGTCGATGCCCTCGTCCCACGATTCGGCGCCGTGCACGAGCACCGCGTAGGGCCGCCGCAACCTCGCTGGCAGTGAGGCCTGCGCGGTGGCGACGCCGAGATGGTTGTACAGGATGCAGTCGGCGCGGCGGCCGGCGGAGATGAGCCGCGCCGCGAACAGCCCGCGCTGCACGAGCGTTGCGTCGGCGCCGCCCTCCTGATCGGGGAACACCGAGATGGTGCGGAACCGCGATGCCAGCTCGGTGAGCGCGCGCTCGAGGAGCGCCCCGACGTACGAGACGTCGTCGTCCGGCGCACCGCGTTCCACCAGCGCCAGCACGGTGGAAGGAAAGCCCGGGGCACGGGCGGCAAGCTCCGCGAGGTCGGGGCCGACAGCCATCGTCATGTCGTGACGGCCGCGCCCGTGTCCGGGCGCACGTCGGCGCCCGCCTGCTCGAGGCGTCCGCGCAGGCGCTCCGGCAGGCGCGCGCGAATCACGATCTGCTCTCCGTCGGTGCGCTGGTCCAGCACTTCGCCGTGCTGGTGAATCTCGGCCAGCAGCCGGCCGTCCCGCGGAGAGAGCCACACTTCGGCGACCGGACGCCGTGCGCGCATCGCGTGGCGCAGCGAACGCCGCAGCGGGTCGAGGCCGTGCTCCGTCTCGGAGGACACGAAGATCGCGTTCGGGACCAGCGCCGTGACGCGCTCCTGCATCGCCAACAGCGCCTCTTCGCTCAACAGGTCGATCTTGTTGAACACGAGCAGCACGGGTTGGTCCGCCAGCTCGAGCTCCAACAGCACCTGGTCCACGACCATCCGCTGCTCTTCCCAGAGCGGGTGACTCGCGTCCACCACATGCAGCAGCAGGTCGGCGTCCCGCGTCTCCTCGAGCGTTGCACGAAACGACGCGACGAGATGATGCGGGAGCTTGCGGATGAAGCCGACGGTGTCGGTGACCAGCACCTGCGCGTTCTCGCCGAGGTCGACTTCGCGCGTGAGGGGGTCGAGCGTGGCGAAGAGGCGGTCTTCCACGAACACGTCGTTCGAGCCCGTCAGCCCGCGAAGGATGGACGACTTGCCCGCGTTCGTATAGCCGACGAGGGACGCCTTGAACGAGCCGGCCCGCGACTGCCGCTGCACGGCGCGGTTCTGCTGCACGTGCACCAGACGCTCCTGCAGCAGCTTGATGCGATGGTTGATGAGCCGCCGGTCACTCTCGAGCTGCGTCTCGCCGGGACCGCGCACGCCGATGCCGCCGCGAAACTTCTCGAGGTGGGTCCACATCCGCGTCAGGCGAGGCAGCGTGTACTTCAGCTGCGCCAGCTCCACCTGCATCTTCGCTTCGCTGCTGCGCGCGCGCGTGGCGAAGATGTCGAGAATGAGCTCGGCGCGATCGACGACGCGCGTCCCCACCACATCCTCCACGTTCTTGCCCTGGCTCGGTGAAAGCTCGTCGTCGAAGATGATGAGCGTGGCCTGCTTCTCGGCCACCATCGCCTTGAGCTCCTCGATCTTTCCCTTGCCGAGGTAGGTCCCCGGGTGAGGGCGGTCGAGTTGCTGCGTGAGCACGCCAACGACCTCGGCGCCCGCCGTGTCGGCCAGGCGCTCGAGCTCGCGGAGATGCTCGTCGAGCGCCTTGCGCGCGCCGGCCCGCTTGAGCGGCGCGCCCACGAGAAGCGCGCGCTCGGTCTGTGCGGTGACGGTGATCAGATCGCGTGAGATGTGTGGTCCTCTATTGGCGCGAGGCGCCGCCGAACGCCGTGAAGCGGCCAGTGGAGCTGTAGGGAACCGTGAAGTTACCCACCACCGTGCCCACCGTCACGTCGCCGTTCACCCGATACGGCACCGCGCCGCTGTTCAGCAGCTGGCGTCCGGCCGCGCCGATGCCGGCATAGGTGAAGCTCACGGGAATCATCACCGTCGTGGAATCGCCCGACTGCACGGTGAACTGGCTGTCGAGAATGCCGGTGGCGAGGTTCACGTTGTCGCCCACCTGCACGTTGTACGAGAGGCGCGTCGCATCCAGCCGATAGCCGTTCGGGTTGAACACGTTCAGTTTGACGGCGAGCTGCCC
>JBBQDE010000161.1:0-6488 GCA_038319425.1 Gemmatimonadales bacterium | reverse complement strand
GGAAGTGGAAGCCGACGTCGCGGAACTCGAGCGCGCGCCCGCCGCTGGCCGCCGGCAGCGCGCGCGGTGAGGCGGGCGACTGGATTTCGGCTGTGGCGTCGAGAATCTCGAGCAGCCGTGCCATGGAGGCGGCGCCGCGCTGGAACAGGTTGATCACCCAACCGAGCGCGATCAGCGGCCAGGTGAGGATGCCGACGTAGAACCCGAACGCGACGAACGCACCGACAGAGATCCGCCCCGACACCACCAGCGCGCCGCCGAGCCCCAGCACGACGACGACGCTCAGTCCCGCGAGCAGGCCGAAGAGCGGATTCATCGCGCCGTAGAGCCGGGCGAGACGCATGTTCTTTTCGACGTACGCGTCGTTGAGCGCCGAGAAGCGCGCCACCTCCGCGCGCTCCTGCCGGTAGGCGCGCACGACGCGCACGCCGGCGAAGTTCTCCTGCGCGTGGGTGGTGAGCGTGCTGAAGTGCTCCTGCACGGCTTCGAACCGCGTGTGAATCAGCCCGCCGAGCTTGATCATCACCACTGGCAGCATCGCCATCGGCAGCAGTGACAG
The DNA here is from genome assembly GCA_038319425.1 of Gemmatimonadales bacterium. Taxonomy (GTDB): domain Bacteria; phylum Gemmatimonadota; class Gemmatimonadetes; order Gemmatimonadales; family Gemmatimonadaceae; genus AG11. Next base: position 5,929 of record JBBQDE010000161.1, on the reverse strand, counting down.
GAGCGTCAGCCGCACATCAATCCGCAGCATGAACACGAGGGCGAACGCGCCGCCGAAGATCGTGTTGGTGAGATACATGATCGCCGGCCCGGCGGCCATGCGTACCGCGCTCAGGTCGTTGGTGAGCCGCGCCATGATGTCGCCCGTGCGCGTGCGCGCGAAGTAGCCCGGGTCGAGCGTCGTGAGGTGGGTGAACAGCGCCTGGCGGAGATCGTATTCGATGTAGCGACTGAGTCCGTTGAGCACCTCGCGCATCCAGAAGCGGAGCGCGCCGCCGACGAGCGCGATGCCGACGATGCCCGCGGCCACCGGCGCCACATGTCGGAGTGACTCGCGCGCCAGCAGCGCGTCAATGCCGGATCGCAGGAGCCACGGCACCACCGCGCCGAGTGCAGACGACACGATCACCAGCGCGAGCCCGCCGATGAGCATCGCCCGATACGGGCTGTAGTAGGGCACGAGGCGCCGCATCGCCGAGGCGGCCCGGATTTCGCTGCTCACCTGTATCGAGTGGACGATTGTGTTAACTTGTTGCCATACCGCAGCTTCGGCCAATCGTCGTCGCCGCGGGCACCCCCAATTCGGAGGCTCGTCATGACGAAATATATCCGTCAGCTACGCGTATCGCTCGCGCTCGCGGCCGCAGTGGCTATCGCTGGTTGCACCGTGAAGGACAACAAGAGCGACAGCACGCTCGCGCGCGACACCGCGCTCAATCGCGACCTCGCGCTCGCCGGCAAGGACACGACGGTGCAGCCGCAGCTTCGCGACGTGCCGGCGACGCCGGCGGTTACCACGCCCGCGCCTGCTCCGGCGCCCGCCGCATCCGCGCCGCGCAGCACATCGACGGCGACCCGTCCGAGCACGACGGGCCGTACCACGACGCCGGCGCGCACCACGCCGGCCACGAAGACGACGCCGTCCGGCAACACGGTGACGCGCAACACGACCGGCTCCGCGAGCTCCAGCGGTGGCGGCTCCGTCGGCACCATCGCGTCGGGCACGTCGCTCGCGCTCCGCTCCAACGCGCGCGTCTGCACGAACACCTATCAGGCTGGCCAGACCTTCTCCGCGACGACGACGAGCGCCGTGACCGGCTCCAACGGCGCGACGATCCCGGCGGGTGCCACGGTGCAGCTCGAGGTGACGCAGCTCAAGCGCAGCGAGAACATCAATGACAAGATCGTGATGGAGTTCGCCGTGAAGTCAGTCGCCTTCGGCGGTCGCACATATCAGATGAACGGCAGCGTCGCGAACGCCGACGTCGAACGCGTGCGCAACCAGCCGAAGGACAAGGACGTCCAGAAGGTCGTGGGCGGCGCGGTCCTCGGCGCCATCGCCGGCCAGATCCTCGGCAAGAGCACGAAGTCCACGGTGGTCGGTGCCGCGGCCGGTGCCGCAGCGGGCGCTGGTGTGGCGGCGGGCACGTCGAACTACGAGGGCTGCCTGCCGGACGGCGGAAGCATCACGGTGACGCTGAATGGGCCGCTGCAGGTGAAGATCACGTGAGGTGACGGGGCGCCCGTCGCGCTTTGCGCGACGGGTTAACGGGGACGGCCCGCGTGGAACGCGGGCCTACGGGTCGCGGAGCCGTCGCATACGCGACGGCTCTTTGCTTACGGGGCGGCGAGCGCTTCGCGCCGCCTAACGGAAACGCCGTTGGCCGTTAGCCCGCGGCGTAGCCGCTGGGCGCCCCGTAAGCGATGCGAGGGAGCGCAGCGAGCGAGCCGCGCCCCATAGGCGGGCGTTCCACGCCCGCCGTCGCCGCGAGGCGCCAGCGCAGCCGGCGCCGCCCGGGGGGGCGCCCAACACTTCACCGCCCTCGCGTGAAGTTACCAGTGGCGCCCCGATCCCCCACCGGCGCCGCTACCCGACAATTCGTCCGCGTCCCCTATGCGTTCAATCCGAAGCGCGCTGATGCTCGTCGTCCTCGCCGCCCCGCTCGCCTCCGCGCAGTCCAGTGCGCGGCGCGGTAATGGCCGGCCGGAGGACGCGCTGGCGCTGCCGCCGCGCCTCGCCCCCGGCGTCGCTGCGCTCGTGCTCGAGCACGCGGCCGATCTGGCCCTGGCTGACAGCCAGCGCGTCGTCATCGAGTCCATTCGTCGCACCCAGGATTCCACGAACCGCCCCTGGATGCAGCGGCTCGACTCGCTGCGCCCCACCAGCCGGCCGGTGAATCCGAACGACCTCAGTCAGGAGCAGCGCGACGAGATCGCCGCGCGCCGCTCGGCGATCGCCGTCGTCATGGACGGCATGCGGGAGAGCAACGCCCTCGCGCGGCAGCGCACGATGGCCGTACTTTCTCCCGAACAACAGCAGAAGGCCGCGGAGTTGGAGAACGATGCGCGCAAGCAGGCGGACGAGGACCGGGCTCGCCGGGGACGGGAGGCCGGGGGTGGGGAAGGGCGCCGAGGCGCCGGCGGGATGGGCCGGCCGCCGGAGGGTTGACCGACGACTGTCGCTGCCCGCCCACAGTTGGTGAGCGACTCCGGGTCGCCCGCGTCGCCCCTTGCCGACGACCGGCGTGCCGCCATTGCGCGTGACGCGGCACTGATCCGCCGCGCCCGCGCCGGCGACGGCGCGGCTTTCGACGTGCTCGTCGCCGCGTACATGCGGCCGGCGTTCCAGATGGCGTATCGGGTGGTGGGGCATCGGGAGGATGCGGAGGATCTGGTGCAGGAGAGCTTCCTCGCCGCATATCAGTATCTCGACTCGTTCGACGTCGAGCGTCCATTCGGCCCGTGGCTCAACCGCATCGTACTCAATCGCGGCGCCAACCTGCGACGCGCGCGCACCCGGCGGCAGACGGAGCCCGAGACGGAGGCGGTCAGCACCGCGCCTTCCGCGCTGGACGAGAGCACGCGAACGGAAGCGCGCGAGCTGCTCACCCGCGCGCTGGCGACGCTGAGCGAACGGCAGCGGATGGTCGTGACGATGTTCGACGTGGACGGATTGACGAGCACGGAAATCGGCGAGCGGCTCGAGCTCGCACCGGGCACGGTCCGATGGCACGTACATGAGGCGCGCCGCGTGCTGCGCGGCGCCCTCTCGAGCTACTTCGAGGGCGATCGATGACACGCATGTTCAACTTTCCCGAGCCGGACGGCGGCGCCGAGCCCGCCCGCGACGAGCGGCTTGGCGCGCTGCTGCGCGACGCCGTCGGCGAGCCGGCGATGACCGATGGTGACTGGTCGGCGCTCGCCGATCGCGTTACGGCCGCCGTGCGCGGCCGGCGCGCCATGCCGTGGTGGGGTCACGTCGGACGTTGGGAGTTGCGCGCCATTCCGTTGGCGCTCGCGGCGGCGCTGGTCGGTGCGTTCGCGCTCTGGTCGGCCACGGGGGCCGGCCTGAGCGACGCGTCCCTTGCCTCGCCCGATCCGGTCGCCGCGATGGTGTCCGGCACATCCTCCGCCGAGGCCGCGCGATCCTATGCGGGCGCGGTCACCGGTTCGTCCGATCTCGTGTCGGGCGTGCGGGAATGAACACGAGCCGCGCTCGCGCTGCCGTCGTCATCGCGGCGATCGCCATCGGCAGCGCGATCGCCGGCGCGGGGATCGATCGCTGGGGCGTGGCGCATTCGCCGCGGCACTCGCGCGCCCCAACGAGCACGCTGTCGCCCGAGGCGGCCGCCCGCCGACGCGCCGAGATGCTCGAGCGCATGACGAAGGACCTCGGCCTCTCGACCGTGCAGCGCGCCGGCATCGATTCCATCATGCAGCGTACCGACTCCGCCCTGCGCGTCGTGCGGGGCGAGATGCAGCCGCGACTCCGGCAGATCTTCGACGGCTCGCGCGCCGAGATCTCCGCGCGGCTGGACTCCGCGCAGCGGGTGGAATTTGCCAAGCAAAGGCCGCGGCGCGCGCGTTAGCGCAGCGTTCCGTTAGGCGGCGCGAAGCGCTCGCCGCCCAGTAAGCAAAGAGCCATCGCGTATGCGACGGCTCAGCGCCCGCTAGGCCCGCGTTCCACGCGGGCCGACCCATAAGGCGCCAGCGAAGCCGGCGCCGCCCCGACGTCAGTAGCCCACCGGCTTCCCGCTCGACCGCGGATCGCTCACCCCTTCATACCCGCCCCGCACGCGCATCACCGCGTTCACCAGCCCGATGCCGCGGCTCGCCGACACGCCATAGCCCATCGCACGCAGCGAATCGACGACCGCCGGCGTTACGCCGTCGCGCTCGATCGACAGGGAGTCCGGCAGCGCCTGATGATGGAGTCGCGGCGCGCTCATCGCGTCGGCGAGCGTCATGTGATAGTCGAGCACGTTGAGGATCACCTGACTGGTGCTCGTGATGATGCGCGGTCCGCCGCGGCTGCCTGCCACGAGCAGCAGCTTCCCCTGCCGGTCCAGCACCACCGTGGGCGACATCGCGCTCAGCATCCGCTTGCCCGGCTGGATCGCGTTCGCCTCGCCCTGCACGAGCCCGAACATGTTCGGCTTCCCGGGCTGCGCGGCGAAGTCGTCCATCTCGTCGTTGAGGAAGAATCCGGCCGACGCGACGTAGACCCCCGACCCGTACAGGTTGTTCAGCGTCGTCGTCGTCGCGACCGCGTTGCCGTGGCGGTCCACCACCGAGTTGTGCGTCGTCTCCATCCCTTCGCGCGGTGCGCCGCCGAGTGACGCCGTGGGTGTGGCGCGGCCCACGCCGATCGTCGCGCGCAACGTCGCCGCGTACGCCTTGTCGGTGAGCTGCGCAATCGGCACCTGCACGAACGCCGGATCGGCGAGCTTCTCGTTGCGGTCGATGAAGGCGCGCTGGTACGCCGAGCCCAGGAGGTGCGCCCACCGCGTGCTGCCGAAGGGTGGGAGCGAGCGGTAGCCCTCGAGGATGTTCATCGTCTCGGTGATCGTCACCCCACCGGACGACGACGGCGGCATCGTGAACAGCGTGTTGCCGCGGTAGGTCGAGCGCACGGGCTTGCGCCACACCGGCTCGTAGCGCTTCAGGTCCTCCATCGTGATGATGCCGCCGGCGCTGCGAAGCTCTGCCGTCCACGACTCGGCGATCGCGCCCTCGTAGAACGCGGCGCGTCCGCGCGCGGCGATCGCCCGCAGCGTGAGGGCGAGCTGCGGCTGCGTGAGCGTCGATCCGATCGCCGGCGGCGCGGCGCCAGGAAGAAAGAGCGCGGCGCCGGAGAACTGCGCGATCAACGCCCGGCTGTTGCGCAGCGACGAGTAGAGTGCGCTGTCCACCACCACGCCCTGTTCGGCGTAGCGGATCGCCGGCGCCATGACCTGCGCGAGCGACATCGTGCCGTAGCGCTTCAGCGCCGCCGTCAGTCCCGCCACTGCGCCGGGTACCCCCGACGCGAGCGGCCCGACGACGCTCTTCGTCGTCAGCGTCCCGGTGGAATCGAGGTACATGTCGCGCGTCGCGGCCAGCGGCGCAATCTCGCGATAGTCGAGCGCGGCGGCGCGGCCATCGGCCATGTGGATGACCATGTATCCGCCGCCGCCGAGGTTGCCGGCTTCCGGATACGCCGCCGCGAGCGCGAAGCCCACCGCCACGGCCGCATCGACGGCGTTGCCCCCCTTCTTCAGGATCTCGACGCCCGCCTCGCTCGCCAGCGGCGCATCGCTCGCCACCATGGCGTGCGCGCCGAACACCGCATCTCGGCCGGCGTCATGCCGCCACGCCTCGGGGAAGACCGCCGGCCGTCGCCCAGCCGCGCGCGCTCCCCTCGCCGTGGGCAGCCGCTGCGCCACCCCGACGTCGGTGGCGCCGCGCGGTGGCGCGGTCGTCGAGCGCGACTGCGCGAACGCCGGAGCGGCGATCAACGCGAGCGCTGCGAGCAGATCAAGGCGAGGAGTCAGGCGCATGGATGAAGTGGGTTGGCCCTACAGACAAGGAATCCACGGAACCAGCGGAACGGACTGGAACGGGCGGATACTACAAGAAGAAAAAATGCCATTCACGGAATGCCCCATCCG
>JBBQDE010000160.1:0-6508 GCA_038319425.1 Gemmatimonadales bacterium | reverse complement strand
GTCCAGCGCATACAGTCCCATCGCGCGCGACGCGGCCCGGCGGCACCACGCATACGCCTGCGGCGAGTTGCCGCTGCGCGCGTAGTGCGAGGCGATGCGGTCCACGGCGTCCGGAGACTTGGCGGCCAGCACGTCGGCGATCCGCTCGTGCTTGAGCCGCTGCCGCGCCGGGCTCACCGAGTGCAGGACGGCGTCGATCAGCAGCGCGTGCGCGAACTGGTAGGTATCGTCGTCGTGCTCGCGCGCCGGCTCGATGACCGAGGTGGCGAGGCCGGCGTCGATCGCGTCGAGCACGGCCTCCATCGTCACATCGGCCGCTTCGGCGAGCAGCGGCAGCGGGAAAGTGCGCCCGATCGCCGCGGCGGTGACGAGGATCTTCATCGCGTCGGCCGATAGCCGCGAGAGGCGACGTCCCACGAGGTCGGTCATGCCGGCCGGCAGCGAGAGCGCGTTCGGGATCGTCCACGTCCACGTCGTGCCGACGTAGCTGAAGACGTTCTCTTCCGCCATCGTGCGCAGCAACTGCATGACGAGGAACGGATTGCCTTCGGTGTGCCGCAGCACGTAGTCGAGCAGGTCGTCACCGAGATCGGAGCGGTGCAGCGCGCCCTGGAGCCACTCGCGCACCTCGGTGGCGGTGAGGCGCTCCAGTCGCAGCTCGCGCACGCGCTCGTCGCGCGACAGCCGCTGCCGGCGCTCGCGGACCGGGCCGTACGCCGCCTCCTCGCTGCGAATCGTGAGCGCGATGCAGATGCGCTCCGTCGTGAGCTGTGCCAGCACGTACTCCAGCGCGTCCCAGCTGGCCGTGTCGGCCCAGTGCATGTCTTCCAGCACGATCGTCAGCGGGCGTGCCTCGCTCGCGCCGCGCAGGAACGCCACCAGCTCCTCGAGCAGCCGGTGCCCCTGGAGGGGATCGAGCTGCGCCGGCATCGCCGTGGCCGGCGTGCCCGCGCGAAGAGGCGTGAGCAGGCGAGCCAGCACCGGCCAAGGCCGCGCCGGCGCGATGCCGAGCTCGTAGATGGCGGACAACGCTTCCGCCCACACGCCGAATGGCGGGCGGCTCTCGCTCTCCATCGCGCGACCCGTGACCATCACGGCGCCGCGCAGGCGCACCTCGGGCAACAGCTGCCGCACCACCGTCGACTTGCCGACGCCGGCCTCGCCGATCACGAGGCGCGCCTGCGGCGTGCCGTGTGTGCTGTGATCGAGCGCCGTCACGAGCGACCGCAGCTCGTTGGCGCGGCCGACGAAGCGGTTCAGCACCAGCTGCGGCGCGCCCTCGCTCTCCATTCCGGCCACGACGACCTTGTCGCGTCCCTCGCGCTTCGCCTCGAACAGCGCGCGGTCGGCCGCCGAGAACATGGCCTCGAAGGTCTCGCCGTGCTGCGGCGCCGTCGCGACGCCCACCGAGAGCGTCACGCTCATCGAGCGCTCCGGCGCATCGCGCAGCGGGATGGACAGCTCGGCCGTCGTGCGGCGGATGTCCTCGGCGATCACCTTGCCGCCGTCGGCGTCGAGCCCCGGCAGCAGGATGACGAATTCGTCACCGGCGTAGCGGCCGACGTACTGGCCGGGCCGGAGCTGCTCGCGGATCACTCCCACCACGAGGCGGAGCGCGTCGTCGCCCGCGAGGTGACCGTAGGTGTCGTTCACCGACTTGAACTGGTCCACGTCCACGACCAGCAGCGTCACGGGTGCGGCGGTGCGGCGGCGCTCGGCCAGCACGGCGGTGATGACGTTGGTGAAGGCGCGGCGCACCAGCGCGCCGGTGAGATCGTCCTCCTCGCTCACGGTGACCGTGCCGTTCTTGCCCGACCGGCGCACCGGCATCGCGCGCTGCGCGGCGGCCGGCGCGTTCACCGTGCCGCGCCGCACCATTTCCTCGAACTTCACGAACAGCTGCGGGTCGAACTGCTTGCCGACCTCGCGACGCATGATCTCGATCGCCTCGAGCTGCGAGAACGCGCGCTTGTAGCTGCGCTCCGTCGTCAGCGCGTCGTACACGTCGGCCACACAGAGAATGCGCGCCGGCAGCGGGATCGCCTCACCGGCCAGTCCGTCCGGGTAGCCCTTGCCGTCCCAGCGCTCGTGGTGGCTGCGTACCATCGGCGACACGTCCCACGGGAACTGGACGTCGGCCAGCATCTGCTCGCCGGCCTCCGGATGCTTCCGCACGAGCGCCCATTCCTCGTCCGTGAGCTTGCCCGGCTTGTTGAGCACCTCGGCGGGGACGATCAGCTTGCCCACGTCGTGCAGCAGCGCGCCGATGCGGAACCAGAAGAGCGAGTTCTCGTCGAGCCCGGCCTTGGCCGCCAGCGCACCCGAGAGATCCGCCACGCGTTCGCAGTGACCCTGGGTATGGATGTCCTTCGATTCGATCGACTCGCCCCACTTCCGCACCACGTCGAGGAAGTCGCCCTCGAGCCGCGCCATGCGGCGCCCCACGTCGGCCAGCTCGTGACGAGCCCGGAGTTGGGTGAAGCAGGAGTGCGCCCGGTTGAGCGCCTGGAGCGTCTCGCGGTTGCGGCCGAGGCGGCCGTACAGCTCCGCCAGCTCGCGGTTGGTGTCGCCCTCGAGGGCAAGGTCGTTGGCGGCGGCGGCCATGGCGCGTCCCGCCATGAGGTGCTCCTCGGCCGCGGCCAGGTCGCCCGTCTCGCGGGCGATGATGCCGTACACCTTCTCGGCCTCGCCATTCGCGCGCGCGTCGTCCAGGTGCTCGGCCAGCGCCATCGCGCGATCGCAGCGGTGCTTGGCCTCGGCGAAGTCGCGCTTCTCGATCTGGAGCGCCGCGGAGTTCACCTCGAGCTGGATTCGCGTCGAGAGGCCGCCGAGCGCGTTGGCGATCGTGAGGGCCTCGGTGAACGCGTCGTCGGCTGCGTCGTGTCGGCCGAGCGCCATGTTCGCCATCCCCAGGTTGTTGAGGGCGACAAGAATGTTGTCGAGCAGTGAATAGAGGCGGCCGTGCGCCAGCGCGTCCTGGTAGTAGCGGAGCGCTTCCCGGAAGTCGCCGCGAATGCTCGCGAGCGTACCGAGGTTGGTCATCACGTCCACCTGGAGCCGCGGATCGGTGGTGCTCGTGCCGCGTTCCAACGCTTCATGGAACAGCTGCTCGGCGTGGTCCAGGTCGCCCTGCCGCCACCGGACCGCGGCGAGCACGTTCAGCGCATGGCCGAGCGCATTGCGCTCGTCGCCCAGCTCGGCGGTCGCCACGGCCGCGGTGGCGCAGTCTTCGGCCGCCTGATAGTCCGCGTCCACCTCGTACGAGCGCGCGATCCAGCGGAGGAGCATCGACGCCAGCGACGGCGACGGCGTCGAGATGCTGCGAAGCGCCTGTTCGTAGAGGGCTCGGGCTTCGCCGCGCCGGCCCAGCTTGTCCAGTGCCCGGGCATCCTCGATGAGCGCGCGCGTCGAGGGGTGCTCCGCCGGTGAATCCACCAGGCGGAGGTGCACAGCGCGCACAGTGCTGTCGGAGGACGATGCCACGGAAGGGCGCCGGGATCGGGGAAGGATGGCGGTGGAGCGTCAGTGTCCGGCGGCGCACGCTGGGCGTGTCACCGCCGGACACTGAGCGGCCCGCGCGAGGCGGGCCGTCCAGCATTCAGCTACTAGACTCAGCTAGAGGCCACGATGTAACCGGACCGGTGCGCGCTGGGCGCCACCTGTCCCGTGGCGTTGCCGGTCGAAGCCTTCGGGGCCGCCGTCTCCGGCAGGCTCGCTGCTCCGGCCAACACTGCGACGCAGAGCGTCAATGCGATGCGACGAATCATGAGTGGGCTCCTGTACGGCAGTACACAACTTCGCGTACTACCCGTTGAGTAGGATCAAGGGGGAAGACAGCGGTTTCTAGAACAGAGGTAGTGCGTCTGCGGCCGCATCAACGAACGAGGCGACCATGTAACCGCTGAAATGCTTGATCCGACGGAAGGCCACCCGATTGACGAGGTCCACGCTGGAAGCGAGGCTCGGATCGGTGATCGATTCATCAACGCAGCCGTTCGCGTTGCAGTACTTCACGACGCGGCTCGCATCGAGCGTCGCGTCGTTCGTGACGAACAGGTACAGGTTCACGTTCGCGCTCGGGCTGAAGCGCAGCGCCGGCTCGAAGTCCACGCTCGGGTGATCGGTCGCGGCATTGCGAACCACCGCCGTGATCGTGAACGTGTCCGTCTGGGCCGAGCAGCTCTCGTCCCAGTGACCAGCACCGTAGCTTGAGCCAACCAGAGAGCACACCGCGTTAGCCGGGATGTCGAGATGGCTGGCACCCAGCGACAGCGACTGAGCCTGCGACGGGTCGATAGCGAACGAGTACGAGCCGTCGCTGACACCCACGAGCGCCTTCTGGGCGTCGGTCGGCGTGAAGGGCGACGAGCGCAGCGTGGACGCCGGCTGCACCGCCGCCGGCTTGAGGCTGTCGCCGGCGCAGCCGGTCAGCAGCACGCCCGCCAGGGTGAGCACGGTGAGCGTTGAAATTCGGTAGCGAGCCATCATCGGCAATCGCATCGGGACCTCTCGAGCCGGAGCTCTTCGAAAAAGGGGTAGGACTGCGTGGATCACCACGCACAGCACGTCGTCGTGGCGCTATCGCCTTTGGCAATGCCGGGACCACGTGGGAAGCTCTACATTAGCCGTCATAGTGTCTTCCCTTTCCAACCAATCCGAGCCGAAACGGACAGATTGTCTTCCTATTTTGCCACTCGTGACCGAATGAGATTTGCGAGCTCATCGGGCATATTGCATGAATCGTCGCAAGGTGCAAGAGTGTTTTTCGAACTATTCGCTCAGTCCGTGCCCAGCTCGGTCAACTGGATACAATACGTCAAGCCGATAGGTGAGGTGTATCCGAAATTGACAGTTGAACGAATTGCCCGCTTGAACGGCCGCCGGACGGGCGGTCCGCCAGATCCTTCAGGGCCGTGAAACGGGCCGCCAGCGGTACGAAATCCTGCACGGCGGGGTGCGCCGCAAACCGCCCAACCACCTTCCAGACCCTTGGGTCCTGATCGGCCACGTCGGCGGCACAGTCCGCCACCATCCACGCGGCGGGATACACCTCCAGCAGCTCCAGCCGGGCGACCGCTGAGTGGAACCGGCGTCGTGCGCCCGTCATGTCGCCATCGATGGCCGCCATCCTGACTTCGAGCGACTCCAGCAGCTCGCGACCCTGAAACCACCAGTCGATGCGGGAGCCCAGGGTTCGTTCGGCGTCCGCCAGCGCCGCCCGCGCCACCGGAAGCCGGTGTAGGCGGAGCGCCGCGATGCCCACGCCGGCATGCGCACCGATCGCGATGTCCGTCGCGCCGAGCTGCTCAGCGAGGGTCACCGTTTCCTGATAGATGGCGAGCGCCGCTTCCGCGTCTCCTCGCTCCCGTTCCAGGTTCCCGAGGTTGTACAGCGCGACCAGGCGGTTGGTATTGCTTCGGAGCGTCGTATAGAGACGCAGCGCGTCCTGGCAGGCCTCATGCGCCGCCACGAAGTCGCCGCGCCGCAGGTCGCTCACGCCAAGGTTCATCGAGGCGTTCGCCGCCACGTCCAGCGCGTGCGTTTCTCGCGCGACGGCGAGGGCGGCACGAAACGCCTCCGAACCCGAGCGCTCGTCGCGAGTGCGGGTGCGAGCGACGCCGAGCGACAGCAGCGCGCGCGCTTCCAGCAGACGGTCGTGCCGGCTGCGCGCGCCGGCGACGAGTCGCAGGAGCAGGTCGACCGCGGCCGCCGGCCGCACGTTGTTGAGCGTGACGGCCAGGCGCAGCGTCGCTTCACCGGCGAGCGCCTCATTCCCGCTCGATTCCGCGAGCTGCACCGACTGCTCGGCGATGCGGATCGCATCGTCCGTCTGGCCCATGCGCGTGAGCGCCTGCACGAGCAGCGAGCGGATCGACACCACGTCGGCCGAGGTGCCGAGGCGCTCGGCCACCGCGAGCATCTCGCGGCATTCCACTTCCGTCTCGTGCGCACCCAGTCCCAGCCGAACCCGCGCGAGCAGCCGACGCTGCTGCGCCGGCACCGCCCGCGAGAATTCGTCCTTCAGCGCGGGTGACGCGAGCATCGCGTCGCACCAGCGCTCCACGTCGGCCCACCGGCCGGCGAGCTCCGCGGCGTGGGCCAGCTCATCGTACGCCGCCACGCGCTGTTCCTCCGTCGCCGCGTGCGCCAGCGCGCGCTTCAGGAAGTCCGTCGCCTCGTCCAGCGCGTACAACGACACGGCGCGCGCCGCGGCACTCCGGCACCAGGTATACGCCTGTGCTGCGTCGCCGCTGAGCGCGTAGTGCGATGCCACGGCGTCCACGGCCTGCGGGGTGCGCGTGGCGAGCAGGTCGGCGATGCGGCGGTGGGCGAGCCGCTGGCGGGCCGGGCTCACGGTGTGCATCACGGCGTCGACGAGCAGCGCGTGCGCGAACTGATAGGTATCGTCGTCCCGCTCGTGCGCCGGTTCCAGCACCGAGCTCGCCAGCCCGCTGTCCACCGCGTCGAGCACCGCCTCCATGGAGACGCCGGCCGCGGCGGCCAGGAG